>NZ_JAQMTI010000177.1:0-14832 GCF_028329225.1 Sphaerospermopsis kisseleviana CS-549
GAAGGGTATACCGGAAAAAGTGTGCATTTTTTGGGATTTCAAGAGATGGCAAAGAAATTTTCAAATCTCCTCCTGACTCCTGACTCCTGACTCCTGACTCCTATGCCCTCACGGAAAGACTTTCTCAGCAACCCCTATTTAATACTTGGGGGATGCTGAATAAATGTAAAACATATATAAATCAAGAGATAGAGAATTTATTTTGCATGACTACTTAACATCCACAGCAAAAATCCTAAAATTGGCTCAACTGGTGGTAAGGGATATTCGGTAATATCAATAGTGACTGAATTAGCTTCTAATTTCAAAAATTTCCAAGCTGTGCCACTGGTGACAGAACCAAAAATAGTAGAAATATTTATATTATTAGCAGCATTAAATTTTTGAGCAGCTACCATTTCTGCAATACACTGACCTAAACCACCATTCAAATTTTCTTTTTTTGCTTCTATAATAATAATAACTGGAGCTTGAATTTCTAATTGGGTGGGTGATTGACTAATCAGAAAATCACAAATACCATTAAGTCCCAGGTTGGGATCTACAGTAAAATCTTCTCCAGAAAAAAGGCTTACTTGACGATTTAATAATCTTCTCACTGCTGTTAATACAGGGCTAATAATCCATTCAGAACGGGCTTTTTCGCTACCTCTTGCGAGTACCAAAGGTAAACCTTCTTCTAGTTCTTGACGTAATAAATCATCAGGTTTAACAAGAGGAACATCTGGGAAAAATCTTCCACTTTCATGGATGGTAATTGCTAAATCTTGGCGAACTTTTTTAAGTGTAAAATCACTGTAAGGCATGGTTTTAATTAGGACTAAAAACGGATAGGAGAGTCAAATATTTGTTGTTATATCAATTCAAATGATAATTAATTATGGTTGTGTTTGTCAATATATTTTGTCTGAATCAGGATATCCAGGATTTTAGGATGTACAGGATTTTTGTTAGTATCGGGATTTTGATGATTTGAGGATTCAGACATTTTCACTACTTCCCATACTCTAATGTTATAACCCGCTTCTCTAAATCATTAACCTGTTGCTTTAATTCCACTACTAAAGTTGATAATCTCTCAAACATTTTATCCCTTTCAGATTGTGATAAATTCCGTTGATCAATTTGCGGTTTGACTGGATTTTGAGAAATTCTCGAAGATGGAATTTGAGGATTTTGAGGCAATGATAATTCTATTTGGTTCAACCGCAATTCTAAACGTCTCAAGTTAGATTCTAAGTTATGAACTCGAAAATCTACTTGTTGTGATGTTGCAGGATGAGAAAAAATACTACTCCACAGAATAATGGCTAAAATTCCAGATATTGCTGTAAAAAACAATTTTTTGGACATTTCTAATATTTCATTAACATTAATTTTGAATGTGAAATACACAGATACCCAATTTATTTGAAAATTTGGTTTTAAAATGTGGGTTTAAAATTTGGGTATCTATGATATTTTTCAGGGACGGGAATGAATAACGCAGATAAATCTAGAGTTAGATTATCTTAACTGCATCACGCTGCAATTGAGAAAATAATTGTTCCCAGTTGATAGAGTTAACATTATTTTCTCCCTCTTTGACTTCAAAGGTAATATTCTTCGCTTTTGGTTGTTTTAAAGATTGAACACAAATTTCCGCTACATCATTACGACTAATTTTACCACGAATATTATCACCTTGTTCAAATATTAATTCCTTTCCTCCTGCTTCTTCTGTTAAGGCACAAGGTCGAATAATTGTATAAGGTATTCCGCTTTCTCTTAAACTATCTTCTCCTTTTAACTTCCAGGTTAAAATCCCTCCTAATTGGTCATTTAATCTCACTGCTGGGGGTTCTTCCTCTAAATTAATTCCTGGTCTTCCCGGACGAGTTACACCCGCAGAACTAACTAAAACAAATTGTGATAAACCTGCACCACCATAAGCTTTAATTGATTCTATTTCTAATGTAAAACCACCAGGACTAAATTGAGGATTTAACGCACCGTCATATTCAAATTTGCTCAACATTAATTGAAAAGAACAAATTTTACTTTGATCAATTTTAGGACAATCTTTAACAGTTTTCGCTCTAAAAACAGGTGTTAAATTCACAAAAGGGATATTAACATCTATCCATGTATTAGCTACAGTATCAAAGGAATAACTGTAACCCACTCCATCCCAAGTATTTTCAGTTCTCAAAAATATTTTATACCGTTGTCCATCACCTTTAACTCTCAATCTCACCCCGGTAAAACCTGATAAATTAATTGCGGGTGCAAAATTTTTGGTTCTTACAGATGCAAAACCTCCTGAGTTTGCAGTAGAAACATTACCAGCAAATAAAGCGGTTTTTTCTAAAATGCTAAAATTGCTAGAACTGACACCACCCATAACTACATCATCTAACGCACCCCAAATATTTTTTAATTGTGCTGTTAATTCCTCTGATGATTGGGTAAAATCAAAGATAGTTTTTTCTCCAGTGTTTGGTAAATATCTTCTAGCAGCTTCTACTAAATTTTTTACTCCTCTATATTCTACATTTTCTGGTGTGTCTCCTACTATTTCTGGTTGATAAAATTTCACACCTTGGTTATATTTTGCTCTATCAGGTGTGTCTCCTTCCACTGGTTGAACTCGCACTGCTGTACAACAAACTACACCTTGAATATTACTCATTACCAAATCATTCAAAGTTTCCGGTTTGGTAATATCTCCCACCACTAAGTCAACTTCATTACCAAGAATTGACCGCGCTTTATCAATATCTCTGACTAAACAACGCACTTTTTCACCTTGCGCTAATAATCTTTGTACGACTCGTTTACCAACTCCACCAGTTGCACCAGCTACTAAAATTATACCCATAAGATTACCCCCTTTTGGTTGATTTTGAATTGGTTGAGAACGATTTTTTGCAAATATATTTTGTACCCAGTTCAGTGCAGGGAATACCTCAAAATAGGTGAGGGTTTGAATTAGTCTACATAACTTAGATTGATGACGGTTGTTTTCAGTCATAGTGATTGCTAATGGTTTAGGAGTGTTTTTTGATAATTGCGGCAATTTTATATTATAATAATATACTAACAGCTAATTATGGATTTATGGGTTATGAGTCAATTGGCAAAAATCCAAGCAGAGTATGAGCAATTTCCTCAAGAATTTGCCAGTATTATGATTAGTACAGCAAACGAAAAAGGAATCCCCAACGCGAGTTATACTCCTTTTGTCATGGATGAATTTAAAAACATTTATATTTATGTGAGTGGTTTATCCACCCATACTGCTAATATTCAATCTCATCCTTATGTGAGTGTTTTATTTATTGAAGATGAAGCTAAAACTCCTAATATTTTTGCCCGTCGTCGCTTGAATTTTGATTGTACAGCTACTTTGATTGAAAGAGAAACTGATCAATGGAATCAAATTGTTGATCAATTTCAAGCACGGTTTGGAGAAATTATTGAAGTATTACGTGGTTTAGCTGACTTTAGAATTTTTCAACTCACTCCCACCCAAGGACGTTTTGTGATTGGTTTTGGAGCAGCTTATAATATTAGTGGTGATAATCTCAATCAAATTGTACATTTAAATAAAGATAATATTCCTAATTCATAACTTATATATTATATGCTGAAATTTCAACCTCCTGGTTTTGGTCAGAAATTCATTAAGACATCTTTGGGTAATATGGTTTATTATACCCAAATGAGTGAACCTGGCAATATAGAAGCAGTTGAAAAATTACCACCTTTGTTATTTTTACATAATTTTGGTGGTGGTGCATCTGCTTTTGAATGGTCTAAAGTTTATCCAGCTTTTGCTAATGAATATCGTATTTTAGCACCTGATTTAATTGGTTGGGGAGAGTCAGATCATCCAGTTAAAGATTATCAAATTCCAGATTATTTGACTACCATTAGTGAATTTATTCACCAAACTTGTCATCAACCTGTGACGGTGGTTGCGTCTTCTTTAACTGCTGCTTTTATTATTCGTCTTGCTATTTCTCAACCGGAAATATTTAAAGCATTGTATTTAGTTTCACCTTCGGGGTTTGATGATTTTGGACAAGGTGCAGGAAGAAGATTGCCGCTTTCGGTGATTAATACACCTTTTTTGGATAATTTAATTTATGGTTTGGGTGCAGAAAATGAAGTTGCTGTGAATAATTTTTTGCAAAGTTTTCTCTTTGCTAACCCGAAAAGATTAACACAAGAAATAGTAGAAGCATATTTAACTTCTGCACAAAAACCCAATGCTAAATATTCCGCTTTAGCATTTTTAAAGGGTGATTTGTATTTTGATTTGAGTTTGTATATTCAACAGTTGCAAGTTCAAACTGTGTTTTTCTGGGGTGAGGAAGCGCAGTTTACTAATATTAATTTGGGTAGGAGGTTAGCAAGTTTAAATAAAGGTGCAATTAGGGATTTTCAAGCTATAGCTGATACTGGGATTTTACCACATTTGGAAATTCCTGGGGTTTTTGTGGGTTTGCTATTTAAGTATCTTGATTAAACGCAGATAAAAAATAAATAAAAATCAATTTTTTGGGGGTGATAAATGATGAGGACAAATATTAATAAAACTGTCACTTATGAAGGTGGTTGTCACTGTGGTGCAGTACGTTTTCAGGTAGTGGTTGATCAACACAAAGTTGATGATTGTAATTGTTCAATTTGTCGCAAAAAGGGATTTTTACATTTAATTGTCACTAAAGATAAGTTTACTTTGTTGCAAGGTGAGGATGTTTTAACAACTTATCAATTTAATACGGGTGTTGCTAAACATAAATTTTGTAAAGTTTGTGGGATTCATTCTTTTTATATTCCCCGTAGTCATCCCGACTGTATTGATGTAAATGTGCGATGTTTAGATGGGGATGTTATGGGTAATTTTGAAGTTGTTCCTTTTGATGGTGCAAATTGGGAGGATAATATTCACAAGTTGATTAATTGATTTTAAATTTATCCTTCTTTATCCTTCTTTATCCTTCTTTATCTGCGTTTACTTGTTTCTATACTCTGTATAGGAATGAATTAAAGAAGACTCTGTCTTCTATTTATATAGGTAGAACCTATATAATAGCATTCCCAGTCTGAGACTGGGAACGAGATGAATCAGATAAATTGTGATTTATCTAAATATTCAAAAAACCCTAACCTAACAATTCGAGATTACCGAAAATAAACTCTTGAATTGAGATATTTCCTTCGGTTTCAGTGCGAATTTCCCGACGAGAAAGAACGTAGTAATTTCCTACTTTTTCATACTCGTCTGTGAACTCGCTCCGACCGCCTTTTTGAACTCCAGTTTTGGGGTCATGATATACAGAATCGTATGTATGAGATAGATATCCTGCCCCGGTTTCGTGAATGCTGAAAGTGTTAATAGTCACAACAACTCCATGAATATGACGATGAACAAGGGTAACTACATCATTGCGAACTTTATATTTATCACCGGCTGATTTTCCGCCTACAAAAATTTCCACAGCGCCGGTTTCATCAGTTTCGCCATAAATAAAAGTATTTTCGCCGTGGGTTTGTTCAAAAGTGCGACGCACACGGTGAACAGCAATTTCCCAAGTTTGGCTATCAATTGCTTTTTTTGCTGCTTCGTTTTCTACTTCTGTAACTTCCCATTTGAGATTTCCGTCAATACGAATTTTGCCAGTGAACTCCTGACCATCATATTTATAAGTGATATCTGCGGTGTAACCGGGGAAGTTTTGATCCCAAGTATAACGGTTTTCATAAGCAGCCCGGAAAAGTTCTTGGGCAGAGATTTGAGTAACTGTCATGATGCTTGTCCTCTGGCTACGATTGAATAATAGCTTTTTATCGTTGATGATATTAGGATAGGGGTAATTATTGCAGTTCGCATAGTCCCCAACTGGGTACTCTTATGACTAAAACACTCCACGCCATTTTTGAAGCGATCGCCCATGTTGAAAATGAGCAAGAATTACAACAAGCTCTGATGGATACCATTGGCGTGCATTTTGGCGTGCAGCATTGGGGTATTTCTTTTCTCGATAATGAGTTATTAACAGGAATAGAAATTCCTGAAATTCCTGCGGTTTGCCTGGAAGCTAACCCAGTAGGTAGTTATGTTTTGGAACGTCATGCACCCACCCATGAACAATTAATTTTATCCCCAGAAGATTGGAAAAATTTCTGCACCCGTCACGAACACGTGATGACTGGACCCATAGTTTGTGATGGTCGGTTAGTGGGTACTCTCAATTTTGCCCGTGACCCCGGTAGTCCCCCTTTTAATAATAATGACTTGGCTGATTTAAGTGCTTTATGTATTCATTTATCAGCCAAAATTGCCACTCTCAGGGCTAAGTTGAAAACCGCTAAACCTGCTGTTGAATGTCCCCTCACAGCTAGGGAATTAGAAATTGCAACTTTAGTCGCTCAAGGGTTAACAAATGGAGAAATTGCGGCTAAACTTTGGATTACCCAAAATACTGTGAAACAAGCATTGAAAAGAATGTTTAAGAAATTGGGGGTTTCTGCACGGGCAGAAATGGTGGCAAAATTGCAAGAGCATTTTGTAATTCGTAATTCGTAATTCGTAATTCGTAATTCGTAATTCGTAATTCGTAATTCGTAATTCGCAATTCGTAATTTGTAATTCGTAATTTGTAATTATTACCCAATCACCAATCACCAATCACCAAATTACAACAAACCCCGATAACGAATAAAAATCAACACCGCCGCCCAAGAACCTAATGCCACTTTCACCGCCACAATAATATTTAATATCGGCAAAATTCCCCCACTAAAAAGTGTTCCTAACTCCCCGTGTGGTAACTCTAATCCTGATAAAGTGATCACAGATAAAACAATAAAAACCAATACTGACACCTTCTCCCAAATAGCTGCATGATAGCGTTTATAGATATCCTGCATCCATTGATAGGATGAAGTAATTGCAATTAAACCTATTGCTGTTCCACCCGCTACACCCGCAGCAAAACCACCTCCAGGACTCAAATGTCCTCTAATTGCTAATTCTATTCCTACTAACGCTGCAATTGTCGCCCCTAAACGAGCTAAAATAACTGATGATCGATCTTTAAATTGATAAATTGTACAAGATGGATTTTCATTAGCTAATAAATAATTGCATCCTAAAATGGCAATGGTAAAGACAATTACTTCAAAAATTGTATCATAAAGGCGATTTCTAAATATGATTCCTGATACCGCATTCACAACACCACTTTCATTCACTACTTTTTCTGTAATAGACATATCTGAAATCACTTGGGAAATATTCCCTAAATTAGATGTGATATCAGGCATCAATAACATTTTGATTAATAATGCTATTCCTGCTAAAATATAAAGCCATTTCATTTTCATTAATGTTTCTCCTCAGATGCTGCAAAATCAACATAATTTATAACTGTGTTAGGTGATGACAGTTCACTTTCAATAATTTGATAAATCCGTTTTACTCGGATTTCTGTTTGATAATTTTGCTCACATTCATCACTCGCTAATACTGGCGCACAGGTAGCATGGACTTCCTTTTCCTGTAATGCTGTTTGTAAACATTGGTAGCTGTTGTAAGGTACAAGTTCCAACCGCATATAATGTTTATTAAAAATGCTACGAAAATCACTGATCAGATTTTCTGAGATTGATTCATTTTCAATGACCCCCAAACGTAAAACTAAAGAAGAACGAACAGCGATCGCATATAAAGCAACAGATAACATTGTTCCCATTAATGCTTCTGTTAAAGCTACATCTGCTGCACCTAAAACCGCATCTACTAACGCCGCGATCGCACCTAAAACCCCACGCAAAATTAACGCATGATAAGGGTTAACTTGAGTTATCAATAAACCCGCAGTTAAAGGTAACAAAGCAATAATTATATATAAATAAGAATCATTCATTTTCTGCCTCTATAGTTGTATCATGAGTTGAACAATAGGCGATTACATAACCCAACATTGTATTCCAAATCGCCAAGGAAATAATACCTAAAACTAACAATGGCCATTTGCTAGGTATTTTCATTAAAATTCCCACAATCATCAGCATTGAACCCAAAGTATCAGCCACAGTAAGTCCATGTAATTTGAATAATACTGATTTATTGCTAACTAAATGAGAAGTACCCCAAAACCAGAAAAATAAACCTATACCTATACAGGTATAACTGATAATACTCACAAAATTTTGCATTTAACTTTCCTCATTTTCCTCTTTTATTAAAACTCGTGAAATCTGATTACTGAAAGCTGATAAATAATTACTATTCATGCTTCATTTAACCTTCTTAAAATCTGTGCTAATAACATAAATCCAGCATTTCCCACACTCAACATAATCGCTCCTACTACCCCGATCATCCAATCATCTCTTGCCACAGAAATCACTAAAATCATGATAGATACTTTACTAGAAATACTCCCCAAAGCCAACATTAACTGCCAAGTATTATCTGTTTTCCACGCTTCATAAATAGGAATTAACAAAGCTGCTATCATCCCTAACAATACTATTTCTAAATTCATAATTATTTCCTTCCTGGTTTAATGTGATGAACTTCGTAAAATCCCTCTTCATCATGGTTTAAAACAATAGTTTTCGGGGTAAAAGTAATCAAAAATATATCCATAAACACCAACAATGAAGAATGTTTATGTTTCACTTTTTCCCTGATAATTTCCTCATGATGATGGGGATTAATGATAATTTCAAACGCTTCTTTAAAAGCCACAAGAACCGCTACCACTACTTCCCCTAAAACCTTTAACCATTCGGTTAATTTTGCCCGTGATGTGTAACCTCTGGGTAAAATTAGGGCAATAATTACCCCAATAATAATGTTAGTTGTACTAAAATCAGCCGTTAATAAAAACCAAATGGTTAATCTTAATATCAAATGTCCAATCATGATAAGACCATCCAAAATAAGAAGATTACAGTTAAACTCATCACACCTACTAAATGTTCAAATTCTTCAAGTACACGGGGTACATATATTGCTAATTTCTTGAAAATCAGATGATATGCTAACCAGCCAATAGCAATGCTGATAATTGCTTTGATAATATCGGCAATGTTATAAGCTTTCAGATAGGCAATATTGCCCACAACTAAACCAGTAAGTAAGAATATGACTGCTAACCAAAAACCGGGTTTTGCTGTTTGTTCATCGTCTTTATTATGGGATAAAAAGATGAATTTAGAAAAAGCTATTGCTGTGCCAACTGCGGCAATATTCATGGCTATAAACTGCCAAGATGCTAAATTTTTCATGGTTAACACCTTAGCTTCAAAACCTGACAACAAAGGAAAACCAGAAATTGATAAACTAGCGATAACTAAAACAATCCAAATGTTAGTATTAATAGGTTTATTTCCCAGTTCTTTAAAATTGCGACTGGGTAAGGAACCAGCAGTCAAAAATAAAGATGATTTTGCCAGTCCATGAGTTAGGGCATAAAAACCACCTACCGCTGGTGCAGCCAGTATCCAACCTAACTGGGAAATAGTGCTAAATGCTAACAGACGCTTGGTATCTTTTTCAAAGATGGCGTAGGATAAACCCATAAAAGCTGTCCCCACGCCCAAAATAACGACGATATTATTAAGTTCTGGAGAAACCGCAGCACATCTTAATAAAGGTAAAACACTAGCTTTAACTACTACACCTGAAAGCAGCGCAGAAACAGGAGTTTCTGATTCAGAATGGGTTAAAGGTAGCCATAACCCAGAAACAAAAATCCCAGCTTTGACTAACATTCCTAAAAAGATTAATGCTACTGCTTCCGGTGGGGCATTTTTTAAACCTGCAAAACTAAAAGAGAGATTATTTTGATAAACTAAGACAGCACCAACTAGATAAAATAACATTGAGATATTGCTGACAAATAGATAGCGTAAACCTACCCAAATTGAGCGATCGCTCCGGGGATATGCTACCAATAAAAAAGCTGCAATACCACTAACTTCTAAAGCTACATATAAGCTAATAAAATCTGCACAGATAAAGGCAGCATTTAAACTACCATGCACTAGCAAAGTTTGGGCATAGAAAAAAGCATTTTTATCACTTTGCCAACAATATAAAGCTACCGCAGCAGTCACTAAAGCATTAGTTAAAATAAAATAACCACTTAACTGATCTGCTTCTAAAGTCACACCAAAACTATCAAGTAAATTGAGCTTAATTTCTGGCTTTTCTATCAACAACTGCACACCATAAGCAGCAGTAACTAATGTTCCCAAAAAAGTCAAATGTCTGTTAAGTTGGGGAACTAAAAAAATCATAAATCCCAGAAAAAACGGGATACCTACCCAAGCAATTGTGATCGTATTCATGGTTATGTTATTCATGGTTTTAAATTTAGATTTAATTTGAGTTAATTTGAGTTAATTTAATTTTTATGTTCATATTTGATGATCTGCGGTGTATTATTTTTCTCGATTTCACTACTTTCTAAAGTGGGATTGTCTTTAGCTAATTTCATTACACCTACTAACATTAAAGCTTGAATTGAAAACCCAATTACTATCGCTGTTAATATCACTGCTTGGGGAACAGGATCAGCATATCCAGCTTTTTTGACGTTGGAAATAATGGGAGTAAATAAACCCGTTTTTGAGGCAATAAATACATAAAAAGCAATCACCCCCGTACTCATGACATCCATTGAAACTATCTTCATTACCAGGTTTTTCTTGAGAATAATTCCAAAAAACCCGAATAGTATTGTTATCAGTACAAACGCTTCTATCATAGACATCACCTATTTAATAATATATAAATGTGTATTATTGGATTGAGGGAAAAGTTGCTGTTTGAAATCGGAAATTTTTGTTTCTGAAAGTGTTACATTATTAATAGCACTAAAAGTAGGTGCTAATTACAGCAGAACACTAAATAATTATTATAATAATCATAACAACACCTAATGATTTATGTTTTCTTTAATAACACCAAACATACAACCCGCAAACAAACCCGTGAATTTTGATTTATCCACTTCATTACAATTAATTGGACGCTCTAAAGAATTTCAGCGTATTATAGACATACTTGCAAAAGATGAAGATTTATTAATTACAGGAGTACCTGGAAGCGGTAGAAGAACTTTAGTTAAAGTTGCAGCGCAGGAAGTGGGTGCGGTAGTCTTAGAAATAGACTGTATTCGTGCTACAGATGGTGAAAGATTTTTGCAATTATTACTAGAAGCAATTAGTCAAAATTGGCAAGCAAAGAAAATTAAATCTTGGGTGGAAAAAAAAGAGAGTGAGTTTTTTATTTTTAATAGTGAAAGTAAACTTAAATTATTACATTCTTTAAATCAAAAACAACTCTGGCAAGCATTTACTAGCCTAATTGAATTATTACAAATAATGGCTAATGATTTAAACCAGAGAGTAGTATTGATTTTACAAAGTTTTCCCCATATTCGTTCTTGGGATCGCAATGGTTTATGGGAATCAACATTTAGACAAGAAGTTAAAAACCATCCTCATGTAAGTTACGTTTTATTGGCGACAATTGCAGAAACTAGCCATCATCAAGATGATAGTATTTATTCTATAGAAACAATGGAATTAGCACCTTTATCTAAAGATGTTTTAGCATTGTGGGCGCGAGAGATTTTACATACAGAAAATCTCAAATTTGATCCCCATTCCCAAGGATTACAAGTATTTTTAGATGCAGTGCAGGGAAATATAGGTGATGCAATGGCATTAATTCGCAGGTTATCAAGTTTAGAACATGATCAAGGTTTAATTACTGAGCAAAAAGTACAGCAAGTAATTGAAGGAATGCTCAAAGATTTATCTATAACTTATGAATCTTTATTAATGTTACTACCGGCAAGCCAAATACATCTTTTAGAATGTTTAGCAGTTGATCCGACAGATAAACCACAGAGTAAAGAATATATCCAAAAACATGGACTTTCTAGAGGTGGAAGTTTGCAAGGTGCTTTAACTGGGTTACAACACAAAGGTTTAATTTACAGTGCTGAACAAGGTTATCGTTTAGCTTTACCTTTGTTAGCTTTGTGGTTACGAAAACGGTTGAGTTAATTGTTAGCATTCAGCTATCAGTAATCAGTAATCAGCTAGTATCAGGAGAGAGACTGAGTAAATAATAAGTATGCTCCCATTTTTTCTCGTACCCATACTCTGTATGGGAATGAATTTAACAAGGTTCTACCTTGTTTATTTAACTAGAGTCAGAGACTCTTAAATTGTATTCCCAGTCTGAGACTTGGAACAAGAAAAAGAAAACAAGAAAGAAATTCAGCTTTATTTATTCACCTACCTGAACTTCTGGAGAAGGAGCAGAAAAATTGTTAGCTTTTAATTGTACCCAGGTAAAGAAAGGAATTGCTAAAAGTTGAGTTAGGGAAGAAAAAACCACTAAGAAAGTAATAGAGTGATCATACAAAATTCCCATGAAAGCACTACCTAAAAACCAAGCTAAACCATAGCCTGTACTAAAAATTCCGTAAGCTGTTGCGCGTTTATTTTTAGGGACAATTTTTGCTATTGCTGCTTTGAGAATTGATTCTTGCGCTCCCATTCCAATACCCCAAAATGCCATTCCTAAAAGGGCAAACCGCATATCTCCAAAAAATACTAAAGGTGCAAATAGGGAGGAAAATAAAGCTGCAACAATCAGCATAGAAATCCCGATACGATCAAACAAATATCCAAATATCAGAGCAGCTACAGCATCAACTCCCATTGCCCAAGCGTAAAATAAAGGAATGGTTTGCCCAGTGGCTATTTCTCCTTTTTGGAAATGAAAAGCGATGAGGGGAAAATCTGCATAACCAGCCGCAATAACGGCTACAGCACCCAAGTAAATCCAAAATATTCGCGGTAATTTATCACCTTGATCAAGTATTTTTTCTTCTTCAAAATCACTGGGGTTAGGATATAATTTCTGGAGTATTAATAATACAATTAATCCCAATATTGCAGGTACTACTAAAATTTTAAAACCTTGGCGATATTCTCCTTGAAAATAAATCATTGCGGCTACAGCTAAGGGTCCTAAAACTGCTCCAGTTTGATCCATTGCTTCATGCAAACCAAAGCCAAAACCGCTACCAATTTGACTTACACCATGCGAAAGTAAGGCATCTCTGGGGGGGGTACGTACTGCTTTACCTGTGCGTTCAGCCATCATTAAACCTGCGGCTACTTCCCATCTTCCAGCTAGGGCTAAAAATGGGACAACGGCGGTATTTAAAATGAAACCTAAAGTTGTAATTCCCCAATATTTACCTGTTTTATCACTAAGATAACCAATCACTAAACGGAAACCATAACCTATTAATTCCCCGAAACCTGCAACTAAACCAACTATAGTTCCATTCGCGCCTAGAACTTCTAAATAAGCTCCTGTAATACTCCGCGCTCCTTCATAGGTTGCATCAGCGCAAAGACTTACAAAACCAAGTAAAATCACAAACTTTAATGCGGCTGATTTTTGGTGCATATTTCGATAACTGCTAATTATTACCTCAATTATTTAAACATGGAAAAACTCAAAAAAATAATTGTCTTTTAAATTTTTTATAATTTGATTTTTATAATGTAGTTTATTTAATAAAAAAATAGTTGTCAGAGGTTATTGGTAATTAAAAAACCACCAATTACCTCTTTAACTACCAAGAATTAAGCTTTCTTCAACCAGCTAAACATAGCGCGTAAATCTTTACCAACTTCCTCAATAGGATGTTCAGCTTCTTGACGACGCATAGCGGTGAAACCGGGTTTACCTGCTTGGTTTTCTAATACAAATTCCCGCGCAAATTGTCCAGATTGAATTTCACTTAAAATCTTCTTCATTTCTGCTTTGGTTTGAGCAGTAACAACGCGGGGACCACGGGTATAGTCACCATATTCCGCAGTATTAGAAATACTATCGCGCATGGTTGCCAAACCACCTTCAACTACTAAGTCAACGATGAGTTTAACTTCATGCAGACATTCAAAATATGCTAATTCTGGTTGATAACCTGCTTCAATTAAGGTTTCAAAACCGGCTTTAATTAAAGCACTTAAACCACCACACAATACAGCTTGTTCACCAAATAAGTCGGTTTCGGTTTCTTCGCGGAATGTGGTTTCTAAAACACCTGCGCGTGTACCACCAATACCTTTAGCATAAGCCATTGCGCGATCGCGTGCTTTACCTGTAGCATCTTGATATACTGCAAATAACGCTGGTACTCCTTGTCCTTGCTCATAAGTACGACGTACTAAATGGCCAGGTCCTTTAGGTGCAACCATGATTACATCAACATCCGCAGGGGGTACAACTTGCCCAAAGTGGATATTAAAACCGTGTGCAAACGCTAAGATATTTCCTGCTTCTAAATTAGGTGCTATTTCATTTGTGTAAATAGTTTTCTGAACTTCATCAGGTAATAAAATCATGATCAAGTCAGCAGCTTTAGCAGCATCAGCAACGTTTTTTACTGTTAAACCAGCCGCTTCAGCTTTTGCAATTGACTTACTGCCAGGATATAGACCTACAATTACATTTACACCACTATCTTTTAAATTTAGCGCGTGGGCGTGACCTTGAGAACCGTAACCAATAATAGCAACGGTTTTTCCCGCTAAAAGGTCTAAATTAGCATCTTCATCATAATACATACGCGCCATAGAAGCATCTCCTGTTCACAAAGGTTGTTAAGAAATTGGCAGATTTATGATTGTACCGCAGATTGGTGATTGGTGATTGGTGATTGGTGATTAGGAAAATAATCTTACCCAGTCCCCAGTCCCCAGTCCCCAGTCCCCAGTCCCCAGTCC
>NZ_JAQMTI010000178.1:0-66120 GCF_028329225.1 Sphaerospermopsis kisseleviana CS-549
CTCAGGACAGGCTCAGGACAGGCTCAGTACAAGTCGCTCAGTACAAGTCGCTCAGTACAAGTCAAAATAGCTAAAACCCTTTACCTGTAAAGTTTTCGGATTTATATGGCTAACGCCACGCTACGCTATCAGCAAACCCTAATTAGCACGGCTAAACCCCTACAGACTCCTGACTTTTGTGATACTAGCATTTTTTTGTTTGTTAAGAAGAAATCATACTTCTGGAGGTAGGCAATGTCTGATGCTAGTTATTTTATATTAGTTGATTTTTTGGATTGTATAAAACTAAAATTTTTCTTACTGTAATTCATGATTTTTTTACATATAAATTGTTTTAAATTTACTTGTTCTTCATAATTATTCAGCATTTTACAGTTAAATTAATTTTAGATTCTTTCTAGGGAAAAATATAAAAATTCGTAAGGATTCAAATTCTAGAACGAGAATTGTAGATGTGTTGCGGCTAATACGCTCAAAATCATGAATCTTGAATTCTTACAGAAGTTCATTGTTTCTCTATTTCCTGTACATTCTCTTCATCCCGAACTCAAATCATCACCTATTGGCAAATTTTTGAGGTAAATTGCATGAAAGCAGTAATTTTGGCTGGGGGTCTTGGTACACGCCTCAGTGAAGAAACCAGTATCAGACCGAAGCCAATGGTTGAGATAGGAGGTAAGCCGATTCTTTGGCATATCATGAAGATATATTCGGCTCATGGTATTAATGACTTTATCATTTGTTGCGGATACAAAGGTTACATCATCAAGGAATATTTTGCTAACTACTTCTTACATATGTCCGATGTAACTTTTGACATGAGATTTAACCAGATGAGTATTCATTCTGGATATGCTGAACCTTGGCGTGTTACCTTAGTCAATACAGGTGATAATACCATGACTGGTGGACGTTTAAGAAAAGTGAGAGAACACATTGGTAATGACACTTTTTGCTTTACCTATGGTGATGGTGTCAGCGATATAAATATCACCGAATTAATCAAATTTCATAAAGAACAAAAAAGTTTAGCTACACTGAGTGCAGTACAGCCAGCAGGACGGTTTGGAGCAATTTCTTTAGGACAAGAACAAACTAAAATTACCAGTTTTAAAGAAAAACCAGAAGGTGATGGTGCTTGGATCAATGGTGGTTATTTTGTTCTTGAACCAGAAGTAATTAATTTTATTGCTGATGACTCCACAGTTTGGGAGAAAGAACCATTAGAGAAGTTAGCAGAAATGGAACAATTATCAGCTTTCAAACATGATGGATTTTGGCAACCAATGGATACTTTGAGAGATAAACAATATTTAGAGGAGCTATGGAAAAATAATCAAGCTCCTTGGAAAGTGTGGGAATAAGAATTTTAGATTTTAGATTTTGGATTTTGGGTAAATATTCAGGATAATACAGGATGCAGAATAAATTAGAGTTTTTGATTCATTTTTGATCATTGATTTCATTGATGAAAAAACTTGATTCTGTGGATTCCTGGGACAAATAAATATTCTGACTCCTGACTCCTGACTCCTGACTCCTGACTGTAGATTTTAGATTGAGGAACAATTAATCATGTATGATTTTGCCATTATCGGCGGTGGAATAGTAGGACTATCTACAGCGATGGCTTTAGGTTCACGCTATCCTGATGCGAGAATTTTAGTATTAGAAAAAGAAAGCCAATGGGCATTTCACCAAACCGGTAATAATAGCGGTGTAATCCATTCAGGAGTTTACTACAAACCAGGTAGTTTTAAAGCGAAATTTTGCCGTGACGGTAGTCGCTCAATGGTAGAATTTTGTCAAAAGCATAATATTGATCATGACATTTGTGGTAAGGTAATTGTTGCCACTGATGATACAGAATTACCGGGTCTGGAAAAACTTTACCAAAGAGGTTTAGAAAATGGTATAGAAGTCAAAAGAATTAGTCCTGAAGAAGTTCGAGAAATTGAACCTCATGTGAGTTGTGTAGGTGCAATTAGGGTATTTTCCACAGGAATTGTTAATTACAAACAAGTTTGTTTAAAATACGCTGAACTGATAAACAATCAAGGGGGAGATTTACGCCTCAATACCAAAGTTATGGAAATCTCCCGGAGTGGTACAAATCATATATTAGAAACTAATCAGGGGAGTTTTGAAACAAAATTTGTGATTAATTGTGCCGGATTACATAGCGATCGCATTGCAAAATTAGGTAAAGCTAACCCTGAAGCTAAAATCGTTCCCTTCCGGGGCGAATATTATGAACTCACCCCCGAAAAACGCTATTTGGTCAAAACTCTCATCTATCCAGTTCCTAACCCAGAATTTCCCTTTTTAGGTGTGCATTTTACCCGCATGATTGATAACAGTGTTCATGCTGGTCCCAATGCAGTTTTAAGTTTCAAAAGAGAAGGTTACAAAAAAACCGACTTTAACTTAAAAGACTTTACAGAAGTAATCACCTATCCTGGTTTTTGGAAACTAGCAGCAAAACACGCAGATGAAGGAATTAAAGAAATAATTCGCTCCTTTAGTAAAGCTGCTTTTGTGAGAAGTTTACAAAAACTCATTCCCGAAGTGCAAGCAGAAGATTTAGTCCCTACCCATGCAGGAGTTCGCGCTCAAGCATTAATGAACAATGGTTCTTTAGTTGATGATTTTTTAATCATTCAAGGTGAAAACTCTGTTCATGTTTGCAATGCTCCCTCACCCGCAGCTACATCTTCTTTAGAAATTGGTAAAGCAGTAGTTAACCAAATTCCAGAACAAGCTCATTTAAAAAGCTTAGTTGCTTAAAATCCAGATCAGGATTTTTGGAAAAATCATCTCAATTAACCCGCATTTTAGATTAACTTCTAGATTAACTTCTAGATTAAATTGCGGTTAATTATTCATGCTCTAAATTCAGCATAAAAAACATAATTGCACACCTGGAAAAATTTAAAAGCCATGAAAATATTAGTCACAGGAACAGAAGGATATTTAGGTTCTTTATTACCTCCCTTATTAACAGCAAAAGGTCATGAAGTTATCGGAGTAGACACAGGTTTTTATAAGGTAGGTTGGCTATATAACGGAACTGAAATCACAGCTAAAACCCTCAACAAAGATATTCGTAATATTGCACCTGAAGATTTAGAAGGTGTAGAAGCAATTGTTCATATGGCGGAACTTTCTAACGATCCTACCGGACAATTAGCACCTCATATTACTTATGAAATTAATCATTTAGGTTCTGTAAGATTAGCTAACTTAGCGAAAACAATGGGTGTGCGTCGCTTTATTTATATGTCTTCTTGCAGCGTTTACGGTGTAGCTAGTGAAGGGGATGTAACCGAAGAATCACCTGTAAATCCTCAAACAGCTTACGCTGAATGTAAAACATTAGTAGAAAGAGATATTAAACCATTAGCTGATGATGATTTCTCTCCTACCTTCATGCGAAATGCTACCGCTTTTGGTGCTTCTCCCAGAATGCGATTTGATATTGTTTTAAATAATTTGTCTGGTTTAGCTTGGACAACAAAAGAAATTAAAATGACCAGCGATGGTACACCTTGGCGGCCATTAGTTCACGCTTTGGATATTTGTAAATCCATTGTTTGTGCGTTAGAAGCACCCAGAGATATTGTCCATAATCAAGTTTTTAATGTGGGAGATACACAAAATAATTATCGGGTGAAAGAAATCGCCGAAATTATTGCTGATACTTTTCCTGGTTGTAAATTAACCTTCGGTGATAACGGTTCAGATAACCGTAGTTATCGGGTATCTTTTGAGAAAATAAATACAATTTTACCAGGATTTAAGTGTGATTGGAATGCTCAAAGAGGCGCTCAACAGTTATTTGATTTATTCCGGCAAATCGACATGACTGAAGATACTTTTTTGTTTAGAGGGTTTACCAGATTAAAGCAATTAGAGTATTTAATTCGTACTCAGCAAATTGATCATGATTTTTTCTGGACTACTAAATAAACTAGGCATTTATTAAGAATCAACTTAAATTTCCGAATCAATATTTTTGGTTCGGAATTTTATAAGCATTTCCCATCTGTGCTGTCAATAATAAACTAGGATTTTAGGAGAAATATTCCACTATGAATAAATTACTGACTATTGCTATTCCCACTTATAATCGTGCAGATTTACTAGATAAGCAACTAGAGTGGTTATCTCAAGCTATTAAAGGTTATGAATCTGAGTGTGAGATATTTGTTTCTGATAATTGTTCTAGTGATCACACTCAGGAAGTTATCCAAAAATGGCAAGAAAATATCAAAAATGTTAATTTTAAATCTAATAGACATATTGAGAATTTGGGCGTAATGAAAAATATCATGTATTGCCTAATTTCTGCAACAACTAAATATGTTTGGACAATTGGCGATGATGATCCAATCCAAGATAGAGCAATTGGTTATGTGCTAGATAAACTGAAAAAACATCAAGAATTATCATTATTATTTCTCAATTTTTCTGGCAGAAATAAAATTACTGGTGAAGCAGTACATCCACCGACAATAGTTGGTAATCGTTGGTTTGATGTTGATAATGAAGATGGTACAGGAGATGGTAAAACGATATTTGAATATTGTTTGACTAAAAGTGTAGGAGCAGTTATTTTTTTGTCATCCTCAATTTACAGAACTAACTTAGTAAAACGCGCTCTGCAAATTTGGCCAAATGCTATTAATAATTGGATATCTTTAGCATATTTAGCTGGTTATTGTGCTGCTAATGGCAAAGTAATAGTTAGTAAAGAGACTTATTTAGAATGTATTGTTGGTGTCAGTTATTGGCAAAAAGAAGAAAAATCTGCGCTGTTAATGCAGTATAAACATATTCCCGAAGTGGTTTTAAAGCTGCACGAAAATGGATATTCTAAACGATTCTATGCCCAAATGATGGTACAGAACTTTCAACAAGTTAATTTAAAAGTCTTCTTGGGTGCTTTGAGAAGATGGCCAATTTCTGCTATTCAAACAGTTGTTCCTTTTTTAGCTGTAGTCAGTATTTCTGCTGTAGAAGTTATGGCTGCTCCTGAAGTAAAAATTGCTGAATGTCATCATCAAACATCAAGTCAAATTGTTCGCAGAAAGAATAATTCGGTATCATGACTATGTTAGAAACTCTTAAAAACAAAATAAATACGCTCACCTCTGAGTTAAATTATCGAGTAGCATTAGCTAAACATAAGCACAATTTACCTGTGTTATGTTCTGGGGAACAATTAATTGCCCAAACCCTAAAAAGAGAAGGTGTTTACATTACTTCCTTAGAAGATTTAGGATTACCATCAACTGCACAAATGTTAGAGAGTGCTAACTATTATGCAGCAACCATGAAAAGTCCTAGAAGTGTAAAATCAGGGTATAGTTTACCCCAAATTTATACAGTTACAGACTTACCAGAATTTTTTACCTGGGGCATTGAAAAACGGTTGCAAAATATCATCGAAAACTATATAGGTTTACCTATAGCTTTTCATGGTGTTCATGTCAGAAAAGATTTTCCTAATGAGCAGCAATCACAAACATTACTGTGGCATAAAGATTCAGAAGATCGCCGGATGATGAAAGTGATTATCTATTTACAGGATGTGACTGAAAAACATGGTGCTTTTGAATATATACCCTTGCCAAAAAGTCCTAGAGAATTTTTTAATTATTATCGGGTAGATTATGCTTTATGGAAGTCTAATTTTTTAGGGATTAATGATCAACAAATGATGAATTTTATTCCTAAAAACGAATGGAAATATTGTACAGGGAAAGCGGGAACTGTAATTTTTGTAGATCCCAGAAATGTTTTACATCATGGTACTGTCAGAAGCGAGGAACGTTCAACGGTGTTTTTTGTATACACTGCTAACCCACCAAAACATCCAGAAATTTGTAGTCAATACCATGATGATACTTTCATCAAACCAAGTCAACAATCAATAGCTAGTAGCTTAGGTTAAAGATAGAAAATAATAGGCAAAAACATTCGCGCTCTCGATAATTAGGTGCTCTACCATGAATACTCTACTGACAATTGCTATCCCTACATACAACCGTGCCGACTTACTAGACAAACAATTAGCTTGGTTAGCTAAATCTATCAAAGGTTATGAATCTGAATGTGAAATTATTGTTTCTGATAACTGTTCACCAGACCATACACAAGAAATAATCAAGAAGTGGCAGTTGGTTTTAAAAGATACAAAATTTCATGTGAACAAAAATAGTGAAAATATTGGTGTAATGCGAAATATTGCTTATTGCCTAAATGCAGCAACAAGCAAATATGTTTGGACTGTTAGCGATGATGATAGAATTGCTGATCAAACAGTATCTTATATCTTAGATACCTTGAAGCAAGATCCAGATTTAACATTACTAATTCTGAATTTTTCCTGTCGTCATGAAGTAACAGGTGAATTATTATATCAACGCTGTTATGAGCGTGATAATGAAAAAGTTGAGTATGATGGCAAAGCAGAATTTGAGCGTTGTATACAGGAAAATCGCTCTGGTGTACAACTGATGTCTGCTCTAGTATACAGAACAGAATTAGCTCAGGGCGCTCTGCAAAAATGGCCTAATGGTGTAGATAACCTAGACTATCAGGTTTATTTAACTGGTTTTTGTGCTTTTCATGGCAGTGTCAAAATATCCAAGGATACTTTTTTGGAAAATGCTTTTGGTGCTAGTCACTGGATGCTAAAACCAAAAGTATTGCTGAAAATGCAATATACTTATTCACCCCAAGTTAATGTCAAAATCCAGGAGATAGGATACTCTAAAATGTTTTGTAGTAAATTAGTTATTCAGCATTTTACTAATAACAGTTGGCGAGTTTTCTTTGGTGCTTTAAAGAGATGGCCTATCATGGCAATTACCACAATAATTCCTTATCTTGGCTTAGTGATTAGGTCAGTTTTTGAAAGTGCTATTGCACACCAAGAGACTTAAATTATAACATTCTCATAGACAGTCATGGGAAATTTAAGTAATAACTAAATTTCCTACATATCTTGGTAGTGAATAGCTATGTAGCAACCAATTGCCTTAAAAATTCATAAGGAGTTAATCTATGAAATTTACCCAAACTTCTCTCAAAGATGCCTTTATTATTGACTTAGAAGAAAAACCAGATCATCGTGGTTTTTTTGCTCGAACTTTCTGCGCTCAAGAATTTGCGGAACATGGTTTAAAGCCAACTGTTGCCCAATGTAATCTTTCTTTTAATCATAAAAAAGGTACATTGCGAGGAATGCACTATCAAATTGCACCCGCAACAGAAACAAAATTAATTCGTTGTACTCAGGGGGCAATTTATGACGTAATTATTGATATGCGTCCTGAATCTCCTACTTATCTGTCGCATATAGGTGTAGAACTGAGTGCAGAAAATCGCCGCGCTTTATATGTACCAGAAATGTTTGCTCATGGCTATCAAGCCTTAACAGATGGAGCAGAAGTTGTTTATCAAGTGGGTGAATTTTACACCCCTGGTTATGAGCGTGGTTTGCGGTTTGATGATCCACTTTTAGATATTTCTTGGCCTTTAGAAGTAACAGAAATATCTGAAAAAGATCGCAATTGGCCTTTATTGGAATCTATTTTAATAGGAGTTTAAGATGATTATTGTTGATCAAGCTTTAAAAGCCCGTGCAGAGTTAGGAAAACCTGTAAAAGTAGCGATGATTGGCGCTGGTTTTATGGGTCGGGGAATTGCCAATCAAATTATTAATTCTGTTCCCGGAATGGAATTAGTTGCGATTGCAAACCGACACATTGATACAGCGAAAAAAGCTTATTTAGAAGCAGGAATTGAGAATTTTCAAACTGTTTCTAGTGTAGTAGATTTAGAAGATGCGATCGCTCAAGGTGGATATGCAGTAACAGAAGATGCAATGTTACTGTGTGCAGCAGAAGGCATAGACGCAATCATTGAAGTCACAGGAACAATTGAATATGCTGCTCATTTAGTGATGAGAGCGATCGCCCATCAAAAGCATATCATTTTAATGAATGCAGAATTAGATGGAACAATTGGACCAATTCTCAAAGTTCATGCAGACCGCGCTGGCGTAATTTTAACAGCTTGTGATGGTGATCAACCAGGGGTAGAAATGAACCTCTACCGCTTTGTGAAAAGCATCGGTTTAACACCCTTATTGTGTGGCAATATTAAAGGTTTACAAGACCCCTATCGTAACCCTACAACTCAAGCCGGTTTTGCTCAACGTTGGGGACAAAATCCCGCAATGGTGACAAGTTTTGCAGACGGTACAAAAATTTCCTTTGAACAAGCAATTGTTGCTAACGGCACAGGCATGAAAGTTGCAAAACGGGGAATGTTAGGCTATGAATACACAGGTCATGTTGATGAAATGACCAAAATGTATGACATAGATCAACTCAAAGAATTAGGCGGTATTGTTGACTATGTAGTAGGAACAAAACCCAGTCCTGGAGTATTTGTTTTTGCTACCCATGAAGACCCCAAACAAAGACATTATCTGAATCTTTATAAATTAGGTGAAGGACCCCTTTATAGTTTCTATACTCCCTATCACCTTTGCCATTTTGAAGTACCCCTTTCCGTTGCGCGTGCAGTATTATTTCATGATGCTGTATTAGCTCCCCTAGCTGGTCCAGTGGTAGATGTAGTTGCTACAGCCAAAATTGATTTAAAAGCTGGAGAAACACTAGATGGCATTGGTTATTATATGACCTATGGACAATGTGAAAATTCAGAAATTGTGCAGCGAG
Source organism: Sphaerospermopsis kisseleviana CS-549 (assembly GCF_028329225.1). Classification (NCBI taxonomy): domain Bacteria; kingdom Bacillati; phylum Cyanobacteriota; class Cyanophyceae; order Nostocales; family Aphanizomenonaceae; genus Sphaerospermopsis; species Sphaerospermopsis kisseleviana. Next base: position 8,757 of record NZ_JAQMTI010000178.1, read on the forward strand.
AAAATTTACTACCAATGGGGATAGCAGAAGGATGTCGCTTAAAGCGTGATATTGAGAAAGATCAAGTCCTCACTTATGATGATGTAGAACTACCAGAAGGTAGACTTTGTGACAGATTACGTGCTGAACAAACAGCTTATTTTGCTCCTGCGAAAACTTTAGTAGGTGTCAAATAAAGTAAAAAATTAACCATAAAACGTAAGCATTCAGTAGTCAGTGAAAAAGAAGAAAATCATCAATAACAGCTGATTACTGATAGCTGAATACTTACATCAAAACTGAAATTTAGCCCCCTTGTGTTGGGGGCTGAAAATTTTTTATCACTAAGATTTGAACAAATTGATATTTTTGTTCAAAGCGAGCAAATCAATCAGACTTGACCTGGTATTCTGTTACAACTTCCAGTTTGATCGGAAAAATTAAAATTTTTATTAACAAGTATCTACCTAGTTGAAAAAACACCAAAAGCGAAATATCAACATATCTATATAGTAGATTTTTCGTGGTTTGCCAATGGTATTGTCAAATCCCTTTGGTTGTACTAATTACTAACACTATAAATGCCTGATTAAGTAATGTAATTGAATGTACAAACCTTGTGGGTTTTGCCATTCATCAAATTAGCAGTGCGATAGCTAGACTAACCAAAGCTATCAGACACTTGGTACACTGACGTTGCAGCTTGTAACTACCTAAGGACGGGTTTAGTACAGACATAATACTGCTATAAACATAGAGATTATTAACATCTGTACACCCTGATGCAACAGCCAATAATTTAGTCAAATAGTCAACACTATCATATAAGGCATCATCCATGAAAATAGCTCTAGTCCATGATTACTTAACCCAGCGCGGTGGGGCAGAGCGAGTGTTTGAATTGCTTTGTAAACGCTACCCCGAAGCCGACATTTTCACATCCTTGTATGATCCTCAAAAAACAATTGATCTGGGTGAACGTTTAGTTAAAACAACTTTCTTACAAAATATTCCCGGTGCTGCCAAGTATTTTCGTGTGATGGCTCCTCTTTACTTTCCTGCCTTTCGAGCCTTAAATTTAGAAGACTACGATTTAATTATCAGTAGTAGTACAAGTTTTGCCAAAGCAGTGCGTAAAAAACCACAGGCAAAGCACATTTGTTTCTGTCATAATGTCACTCGTTTCCTATGGGATACAGAAACTTATTTAAGGGAGTATGGAGACTATCGCTATTTTGCCCCCTTAATTGAAAAAATATTTGCAATGATGAGAAATGTAGACTTGAAATATTCTCAAGAACCAGACCTCTACATTGCTAATTCCAGCGTTGTTGCCCGTCGCATTCAGAAAATTTACGGCAAACAAGCAATTGTGATTAATTATCCAATTGATACCAATCAGTTTGTTTTTTCTGATACTAAGGAGGAATACTACTTGGCATCGGCGCGGATGATAAGTTATAAACGTCTTGATATCATAGTCGAGGCTTTTAATTGGTTAGGGTGGAATTTATTAATATCAGGTGACGGACCCGAACTAGAAAGGTTAAAATCCAAAGCATTAGGCAATATTGAATTCTTAGGCCATGTTAGTGATAGCCAACGTAAAGACTTATTTTCCACAGCCAAGTCTATTATTGTTGCAGCTTTAGAAGACTATGGATTAGTTCCAGTAGAAGCAAATGCTAGTGGAACTCCAGTAATTGCCTATGGAGCCGGTGGGGTATTAGATACTCAGATCCCTGGTAAAACGGGAGTTTTTTTTAAGAGACAAACACCCGATTCTCTACAAGCCGCATTATTAGAAGCTAGAGGCATATCTTGGAATTACGAAAATATTCGTAATCATGCCGTAAACAATTTTTCAGAACAAGCATTCTTCTCTAAAGTTGAGGATATTCTTGTTCAATTTGCTGGTGTGCATCACTCATTTATTTAACTTATTAGGTAAGCATTCAGCTATCAGCAGTTAGCAGTCAGCTAAAACTCCTTTTCAGGCTAATTTTCCAGGAATTTTAGGGGAGACTGACACCAAAATCAATTCCTAATTCCTCACTGAAAATGCTTATAAATCCCAGATAATAGCTGATTACTGATTACTGACGGCTGAATATTTACCTTGTTAGCTTGACCCTTAAACAATGGAAAATGAACAGTGAACAATTGACAATTACCTCTGGAGCAAATGAAAAAACTGTCAATTGTCAATTGTCAATTATCAATTATCAATTACCAATTGATAAAGGGTAGCAAACTACGCATAGCGTCTCCCACAGAAGGATAATAAAAGTGGTTCAAACTAGTCTAAATCCCCAGATAACTCCAGTAGCAGATCAAGAACCAGGTTATGGACAAATGCTGGCTGTGTTTGTCAGGAGATTCCCCTGGGTTGTTTTGGTATTTCTGAGTTCTACAGCTTTAGCAGGAATCATAACTTTAAAGACCAAGCCCACCTTCCAAAGTACAATGCAACTGTTAGTAGAACCTAACTATCAAGGCAAACAAGAAGGAGTAGATCCAGTAGAACGTCAGTTTACAGATTCTAACGTTGTTATTGACACAGCGACACAATTGAATTTGATGCGGAGTTCTGGACTAATCCAAAAAGCAGTTGATAAACTCAAGTCGGAATATCCAAATATCACAGCAGAGGAAGTTAAAAAATACTTAGTCGTCAGTCAAATCAAGACTCCAGAAGATAATATCGCTACTAAAATTTTTCAAGTTGACTATAGTGATGGTGATCCAGAAAAAACGCAAAAAGTGCTAACTGCCATTCGGCAAGTTTATGTTGAATATAACAAACAACAGCAGGATATACGTTTAAAAAGAGGTCTGCAAGTTATTAGAGAGCAGTTACGAAAAGCTAATGATGAGGTGAACGCATCGGAAGCCAATTTGCAACGATTTCGGAGAAACCAGAATTTAATTAATCCAGAGTTGCAGGCCAAAGCAATTGAAGAATCCTTAAATAATATCCAGAAAGAGCGACAAATAACTCGTTCTCAATATGAAGAAGCTGTGGCCAAGCAGAGGTCTTTGCAGGAACAGTTGAATCGTTCTCCTCAGAATGCCTTGGTTTCCTCCCGTCTCAGTCAGTCTACACGTTATCAAGGCTTACTCAACGAAATCCAAAAAACAGAATTAGCTTTAGCACAGGAACGCTTACGTTTTACTGATGATACTCCCGGTGTGCAGAAGCTCCAAGAACAATTGAACAGTCAAAAAGAACTTTTGCAAAAAGAAGTTAGTAGAACTTTAGGGAGACAGTCTAGCAGTGCATTCAGTTTTGCAGACAATCTGCTAGAACAAGGCCAACTGGGAGAAATTGACCTTAACCTCACAGGTGAATTAGTAGAAACTCAAACCAATATAGTTTCTTTAAGCGCCCGTGATCAAACTTTGGCAGAAAAAGAGAAAGAACTAAGAGCGCAACTAAAAAGGTTTCCTTCTCTCTTAGCTTATTACAATCGCATACTTCCCCAATTAGAATTTAGTCGGGAAAGATTGGAGCAACTGTTAAGAGCAGAACAACAATTGCGCCAAGAACTTGCCAAAGGTGGCTTTAATTGGGAAGTGGTGGAAGAACCACAAAGAGGCATACAATTAGGACCAAATCTCAAACAAAATCTTTTGTTGGGCGCAGTAGTGGGATTTATTTTAGGGGGTGTTGCAGCCTTTATTAGAGAAGCATCGGATGATTCTGTACACACTACTGCTGAATTAGAAAAACAAGTTGCTCTACCTTTGTTGGGAACAACTCCCAAATTGCCACCAGCTAAACCGAAAGAATCAATCATCAAATTGCCTTTTGGTAAACCTGAAGTTCTTGCTCCTTGGACAATTCAAGTCTTACAATCTCCACCACGTTGGGAATCACTAGACTTGATTTATAAAAATATCGAACTTCTCCACAATGTCTCTGAATTAAAATCTTTGATGGTGACATCAGCATTGCCAGATGAAGGTAAGTCAGCTTTCACTTTAGGTTTAGCTATGAGTGCGGCCAGGTTACATAAAAAGGTGCTTTTAATTGATGCTAACCTACGTGATCCTAGCTTGCACAAACAGTTGAATCTTCCTAATGAACAAGGTTTGTCCACTCTATTATCCAGTGATGTTAGCCTTCCTCATCAAATAGGAATTCCATACTCCGGTTCATCCTATATCGACATTTTAACCGCTGGTCCAATACCTGTAGATCCGGCTCATCTTTTGAGTTCTCCACGCATGATGGAACTGATGGCAGCATTTGAAGAAAACTATGATTTGATACTCATAGATGCTCCTTCAGTTATCGGTATGGTGGATGCAATGCTGACAGCTTCATCTTGTCGGAGTGTGGTTATGGTAGCCAGCATTGGTAAGGTGACACGCAACCATTTAGCCCAAGCTACAGCAATGTTGAGCAAGTTAAATCTGATTGGGGTTGTGGCTAATGGAGTATCTAATTCTGATAGCACTTATGTTCCTTATGTCAAACAACAACAATTAGTGCTAAAAGAATTTGTGGAAAAATAGCTCAATGATTTCCACGGTTCCTTTTTGTGGCAACAATACTTTCTTTGTGAGTAAGTATTCAGCTATCAGTAATCAGTAAATGGCTATGCCACGCTACGCTAACAGCTTTCAGATGTAAGTAGAGTGGTTGTTAATAAAATCATAATTTTACTAGATTACCAGGCTTTGAGTAGATAAATTCACAGGCTGAAATTTGTGTTTTTGTGAGTTTTGCTGATAGCTGATGGCTGAATGCTTACCTTTGTGAATATTCGACTCAAAATTTGGCTTGGTAAATATGAAAAAGGTTATGGTTAAGGAAGTTAATCCTTTTACCCTTGCCTTTTTTTATCATGAAAAGACAAGAATTGAGAGTTGAGGGTTTTTCCCAAAATACCAAAAATAATTTTGCAATTATCGTCAAATAAAAAGTGTATAGATCCCCGACTTCTTCAAGAAATCGGGGATCTGGATCTGAGTTTTTTTAGTTTGAGCTACTTATAATTATATTTCTAATCCAATTAGTTAGTTTTTAAATTACAGAATTTATGTATGATGTTTAACACGAAAAAATATTGATTCATCATAGCTTAACATTATGTGTGAAAAAACCTATCTATTTAAAGACTCAATAAAGAATTGATTTAATCAGTAGTTAATTCTCGTTTTTATTATATTCTAGAAATTGAAGACAACAATTCACCAGACTGAAATTCGAGGATTCCTGTGATAGCTACAACAGTATTAAGTAGCGTCAATTAAATTAATTTAGCGAGCGTTCCTAAAGGTAATTCCACTCTACATATACCTAGAGGAAATACCAAGTTTCCTAAATCTCTATTTATCTTAATTGCTGTTGCTTAACTGTTTTTGTTGCTTTCTGTACATCTTCATATCTACAGAATTGCACAAAGGTTAACTCATATTTTTAGGTCAGTAATTGGCTACTGTACAAACGCAAATACTTATGACAACTTCAATTTTTCCTAGTTTACAAGAACACAGCACCATATCACAGTTGTCCCCAAAAAATTATCAATTACAATACTGCACACTTCAGTGGCGTATGGGTCAGCTATTGGTGAAGTCTTCTGTGAATTTACAACAACCATATTTACCTGCTCTAGATAACGAACAATTATTAGTAGAGTGTTTAAAACATTCTCCTGTTAATTTAGTAACCATAGATCCACAACTAGGTAATGCTGCATTAAAATTTTGGGCAAATGCTTGTAAAAAAGCTCAAAAACCAATATATATCAGCCCATCATCTATGAATCAATTCACAAAACAAAGTCATCAATTATTCAGGGTGATCCAAAGAATAACTGATTGGCTTTTAGCGTTAATTTTGTTGCTATTGGTTAGTCCTTTAATGCTGGGATTAACTATACTTTTGTGGTTACAATCCCCAGAATTTATTTTTTCTTATGAGTGGCAGATTGGTGAGCGGGGTAAACTATTTCAATCGCTCAAGTTTTGTACAAGGGAAAAACATAACATCTCATTTTTAGGGGTTTTAATGCGTAAATATGGTCTGGATAATTTACCTAAGTTATTCAATGTACTGCGTGGGGATATGAGTTTGATTGGCTCTCGTTGTTGGCTTTTAACAGATGCAGTCCACCTAAGTTTAGAAAATGCAGAACAACTAAATCAGCTATCGATCAATACTGCTAGATAATATCAATGAAATCTTATTTTTTTAATCCGCTTCGCTATTTTCTGAAAACCACTAAATTCTGGCAGGACAATCATTTAATTTTACGAGAGTTTAAACACTTTCGTAAGGTGACTATACTTGCCTTAGTCTTTACCTTTTTAGCAGCAACTTTTGAAGGTATAAGTATTGGCTTCTTACTGTCATTTTTGCAAAATTTAACTAATCCTAATGCTGCACCCATTCAAATAGGAATAGATTGGTTTGACCAGTGGATATTAGGAGTTAATACCTCAGCAATTAGCAGATTATATCGTGTATCTTGTCTGATTTTATTAAGTACGTGGATGCGTGCTGCTTTTAACTATTTCTCTCAAATATACACGGAATTTTGTCAATTATATCTTGGAGACAGGTTAAGAAAACAAATTTTTGAACAGTTGCAATCTTTGTCTCTGAGTTACTTTAGTACCACTCGTTCTGGGGAAATAGTTAACACAATTACCACAGAAATTGAGAAGATTAGACAGGGTTTTAGCGGGGGAGCATTTTTATTTACTAGAGGTTTGACAGTTGTTGTCTACTTCATTACAATGCTTTTACTTTCATGGCAACTGACGCTAATTGCCATATTGTTATTTACTTTGTTGGCTGTTGGGTTATCAAATCTGAATGCTAGAGTGCGAGAATCCAGTTTTGGTATTTCAGTTGCTAATGGTAATTTTACATCAATAGCCATAGAATTTATTAATGGTATTCGCACGGTTCATGCTTGTGGTACTCAGGAATTAGAACGTCAGCGGTACTATAAAGCTAGTAATCAAATAGTCAGCAGTTCAACTAAAGTTATTCTCATTTGGACATTAGTAAAACCCATTGCCGAAAGTGCAGCTACTACTGTGCTGATAGGTATGATTATTTTGGCTTTTAGTAGCTTTGTGGTGAATGGGACTTTACAAGTTAGTTCTTTGCTGACATTTTTCTTTGTACTGTTTCGTCTCGTACCATTCATTCAAGATATTAATGGCACTAGAGCTTTTCTTAACACTCTTCAAGGTTCGGCAGAGAATATTAAAAACTTGTTGAAACGAGAGGATAAAACGTACTTTGAAAACGGGACAATTGAATTTACAGGTTTGAAAAGATCAATTGATTTAGTATCTGTAAATTTTGGCTATAGTCACAATCAACAAGTGCTGCATGATATTACTTTAACAATTGAAAAAGGTAAAATGACAGCGTTAGTGGGTGCTTCTGGTGCTGGTAAAACCACAGTTGCCGATTTAATTCCTCGCTTTTATGATCCTACCGAAGGCTATATTTATGTTAATGAAATTGATGTGCGGCAATTTGAAATTAATTCTCTACGTCGCAAGATAGCTGTTGTTAGCCAGGATACTTTTATTTTCAATACTTCTGTGTGGAATAATATCGCTTACGGTACACCAGAAGCAACAGAGGCAAAAATTCGAGAAGCTGCGCGACTAGCAAATGCAGAAGAATTTATTTTAGAAATGCCAGAAGGGTTTGATACAGAATTGGGAGATAGAGGTGTACGGTTATCTGGTGGACAAAGACAGCGACTTGCTATTGCTCGTGCATTATTACGTAATCCAGAAATTTTGATTTTAGATGAAGCTACTAGTGCTTTAGATTCTGTGTCTGAGAGATTAATTCAGGAGTCATTAGAAAAGCTTGCTGTGGGTAGAACTGTAATTGCGATCGCTCACCGTCTTTCTACTATTGCAAAAGCCGATAAAGTCGTAGTTTTAGAACAGGGAAGAATTGTTGAACAAGGTCAATATCAGGAACTTATAGAACAAAAAGGTAAGCTTTGGAAATATCATCAAATGCAGTATGAATTATCTCAATCTACATAGATTAAAAACCTTTGATAACCCAATAACTTTTTGATTTTCTTGGAGAAAACATGGTTAATATAGGCTACCATTCAGCTAAACTACAGGGACAAATTATTCGCTCTCTCTACACAAAAGCGATCAAACAAATTGTCAATCGTCCCATTCATCAAAATAGAAAAGTTAATATCACTGTTTATTCCTTCTCTTGTCAACGTGACTTACCTATCCAGGTGGCAAATATTCGCTCATTCATTCGTCATGTTGGTATTCCTCATAAATTTACTGTAATTTCTGATGGTAGCTACTTACCAGAATCATGTGAACTTTTATCACAAATTAATCCTTGTGTTGATGTAGTAGAGTGGAAAGACTTGGTACAAGGTGACATACCCAAACCTATTTCCAATTATGCGCTGCACCATCCTAACCGTGCCATTATGGCATTTTGGAGAAGATTAGCAGTATTGACTTCAATAACAATTCAACAGCCAACAATTTACACTGATGCTGATATTTTATTTTTTCCTGGTGGGGAAGAAATTATTAATTTATGTCAGTCAGATGATAAATCTCCTTGGTATTTACCTGATTGTTTACCTTCCTTAGATCAACGTATTCTATTGCACGAACATGAAAAATTAAATCCGGTAAATGCAGGATTTTTCATATTAAAACAACAAATAAACTGGCAGGAATCTCTACAAAGAGTTGAACAATTAGTAGATACACCAGTTTATTTTACTGAGCAAACTGTCGTACATCTAGCTATGCACAATTCTCAAGCCCAGCCCCTAGCTAAAGACAAGTTTATTTTAAGCAATGATGACCAATTTAAATATTTAGACCATTTTGATCGCCAAAAAATTGCCTTGAGGCACTATGTCAATGATGTTAGACATAAATTTTGGTTAAATTTAGCAAATTAAGTGTTGATGCAAATTGCCCTTATTGAGTAGAGAGTAAATTTCAAATGAAGCATACATCTGTAGGTGAAAAGATACTATACCATTGTTCTGGTGTTGATATCAGAGGAAATGGGGGGATGGAAACTTACATATCTTCCTTGATCAATTTTCCTATGAATGGAGTGATGAAGACCCATATTAATTCTGTTAAGAATTTAGATCAAAGTCAATGTAAGTTACTCCACCTTCATGATCCAGAATTATTATTAGAATTGACTGGGGAATGTCCAGCAGTATTTACACTGCATAATCATTGTACTTATTGTCCCAGTGGTACAAAATATTTAGCCGATCGCCAAAAACAATGCGATCGCAATATGCACCCATTAGGTTGTACTTGGGGACATTTAGTAGATGGTTGTGGTAGTCGCAGACCACAAAGAATATTTGAGAATTTGCGGAATAGCTATAATTTTCTTAGCACTGCCAAAAAAGTCAACATTCCTGTAATTGCTAATAGTAATTATGTACGAGAACAAATTATTAGTAATGGTTTATCACCCCACCAAGTAATTACACTTCACTGCGGTGTCAAAAAGCCGATATATCCCACAGCATCTTTAACTGAAGAAATTCATCAAAATCAGCGCATTTTGTTTGTGGGTCGCATTGTCCCCGACAAAGGAATTGAATGGTTACTGAAAGCTTTAGCCAAAACTCATCCGCAAATTCATCTTGATATTGCAGGTGAAGGTTGGATAAAAAGTACGATGGAAAAATTAGCAGAAAAAATGGGTTTAAGTAATCGTATTACTTGGCATGGTTGGTGTAATAAAGACAAGCTTAAAACACTTTATCAGCAGTGTTTAGCTGTGGTTTTTCCTAGTCTGTGGCCTGAACCTGCGGGCTTAGTTACTTTAGAAGCTTATGCTCATTATCGTCCGATAATTGCTAGTGTTGTTGGTGGAATACCTGAATATGTGCAAGATGGGAAAACAGGAATCCTTGTACCAGCTAATGATACACGAAAATTAGCAGATGCCATCAACCAACTAGCTACAAATTACCATCAAAGTCGAGGCATGGGCGAACAAGGACAAGCTTGGTTTCAACAAGAATTTACTCTGGATCTTCACATTCAGAGATTAGAAACAATTTACGCCAAAACTATCGCTGATTTTAGCTTAAAAACTAGCAGAAAAGAAAAAATAACTAACCTGAATTATGACTATAAATACTCAAATTCCCAAACCTCTGGTTAGCGTGATTATCCCTACTTATAATCGCCCAGAATACCTCAAGCAAGCAATTACTAGCGCCGTTAACCAAACTTATCAAAACATTGAAATTATTGTTTCTGATAATTGTAGTCCTGAAAATCCTGAAAATTTACTAGCATCTTTTTGTGACTCACGGATCAGATTTTGGCGACATCCAGAAAATGTGGGAATGCTCAATAATCAAATGAATGCCTTTAAAATGGCACAAGGTAAATATGTCGCTAGTCTCCATGATGATGATATGTGGCATCAAGATTTTCTAGCTAAACTTGTACCACATCTAGAAACTAATCCTCATTTGATTTTGGCTTTTTGTGACCAATATATTATTGATGGTCAAGGACAGATTAATTACCCTGGGACTGAAGAAAATTCACGAGCTTATAAACGAGATCAAATCACACCGGGAATTCACAAACATTTTATCCAAATTGGCTTAGTTGATAAAAGTATAGCTACTGCTGCTGCTGCTGTAATTCGCAATAATTTAATTAATTGGGATATGATTCCCTCAGAAGTTGGGGGAATGTGGGATTTATATTTAACTTACTTATGTTGTATCTCAGGACATGGAGTTTACTATTATCCTGAAAAATTAACATATTATCGGGAACATGAACAAACTGATACCATGCTCAGTGGTAGACGGAATATTCAAGCAAAAATTCGTAAAGCTAAAAGTGAAATTTTCTGTTACCAAACCTTTATGGAAGATAAGCATTTGCAACAGTTTCATTCACATTTTAGAAAACTCTGGTTAGAAGCACATACAACTTTAGGAATTGGCTTGATGCTAGATCAACAAACCACAGCAGCACGTTCTTATTTTTGGCAAGCATTACAGAGACAAAAATTTAATTTGCGAACTTTAATAGCTCTGACTCTCAGTTTTACACATCCCAAATTCACGCAGAAATTACTGGGTGTTTAATAAACATTTAATTAACTAGAGAGGTTATTAGTGAAACTTTGCATTGTTACCCATAAAATTCAAAAAGGTGATGGTCAGGGCAGAGTAAATTATGAAGTTGCTCTAGAAGCCATTCGTCGTGGTCATCATTTGACATTATTAGCCAGTGAAATCTCACCCGAACTAGCAGAAAATAGCCGGGTAAATTGGATTAAAATTCCTGTCAATGGATATCCTACTGAATTTATTCGCAATTTTATCTTTGCTCAAAAAAGTGGTGCTTGGTTACGTAAACATCGCCATGAAGTAGACTTAATTAAAGTTAATGGTGCAATTACTAAAGGTGCGAGTGATGTAAATGCAGTACATTTTGTCCATAATTCTTGGTGGCGATCGCCTGTACACATTTCCCGTCATCGTCAAGATTTATATGGTTTATATCAATGGCTATATACTGCCATTAATGCCTCTGCTGAAAAACAGGCATTTCGAGAAAGTAAAGTTGTAATTGCTGTATCTGGAAAAGTAGCTGATGAATTAGTAAACATTGGTGTACCCCGTGAGAAAATTCGGGTTATTGTTAATGGTGTAGACTTACAAGAATTTGCTCCCGGTATTTCTCATAGGCAAAAATTGGGTTTACCAGAAAATCTCAATTTAGCCTTATTTGCTGGAGACATTCGCACAACTAGAAAAAACTTAGATTCAATTCTGCAAGCCTTAGTAAAAGTCCCTAATTTACATTTAGCAGTAGTAGGAAAAACAGAAGGTAGTCCCTTTCCAGAATTAGCAAATGCTTTAGGCATCAGTGAACGAGTGCATTTTTTAGGATATCGAAGGGATGTAGCCGAAATTATGCGGGCTGTAGATTTCTTTGTTTTTCCTTCCCGATATGAAGCTTGCAGTCTGGTTTTATTAGAAGCAATGGCTTCCGGTTTACCTGTTATCACTGCCACAGCTACAGGAGGTGCAGAATTAGTCACACCAGAGGCAGGAATTATTTTACCGGATACAGATGACATAAATGCTTTATCTGCCGCCTTATTGTTATTAACAGATAATATACTGCGCCAACAAATGGGTAAAGCTGCTCGCACCATTGCTGAACAACATAGCTGGACAATAATGGCACAAACCTATTTAGACTTATTTACAGAGTTAATGCAAAATGAGGAACACAGTTCTCATCCCCACCTATCGCCGTCCGCAGGACTTATCACGCTGCCTTACCGCACTGCAAGCCCAAACTAAGCCAGTGGATCAGGTAATTGTCGTAGTCCGGGATACAGATACGGAAACATGGCAATTCCTGGGCGAATTTCCGCCCCACAAGCTACCATTGCAAATTGTCACAGTTACACAACCGGGAGTAGTAGCGGCTCTCAACACCGGACTGACAGCAGTAAACGGAGACATAGTTTCCATTACTGATGATGATGCTGCTCCCCATCCTGACTGGCTAGAAAAAATCACTGCCCACTTTGAAAGCGATGGTTGCATAGGTGCAGTGGGCGGACGTGACTGGATACACCAAGGCGAGAAAATAGAAAACGGTTCTTCTTCAAGAGTAGGGCGTGTACAGTGGTTTGGGCGAGTTATTGGCAACCATCATTTAGGAGTAGGAAAACCTCGTGAAGTTGATGTCCTTAAAGGTGTGAATATGAGTTTTCGCACCCAAGCAATGGGGAAATTAAGATTTGATCAACGGATGCGAGGAACTGGCGCACAGGTACATTTTGAAATGGCATTTACTCTAGCTCTCAAACGTGCAGGTTGGAAAATTATTTATGATCCTAGCGTTGCCGTAGATCACTATCCTGCCCAACGTTTTGATGAAGATCAGCGGGAAAACTTTAATGAAATTGCCTTTACTAACTTAGTTCATAATGAAACCCTAGTTTTATTAGAACATTTACCACCTTTACGCCGAATTGTCTTTTTATTTTGGGCAATCTTCATCGGCACTAGGGATAGTTTAGGAATATTGCAATGGTTGAGATTTTTACCCAGTCAAGGCATAATTGCCACTAAAAAATTACAAGCCTCTTTGCGGGGACGTTGGCAAGCATGGCAAAGTAATAAATTGATAATTGATAATTGATAATTTGTAATTCGTAATTTGTAATTTTTTCCAATCACCCATTACCCATTACCAAAAAAGTGCTTTCCAAACAGATCCTTTTCAATAGTTTTTTACAAACCAATTATTCCCCAGAAAAAAGATCAGCACAAGCTTGGATAGTCATTGCTGGCTTTATCTTGCTCACAGCAACTTGCTATTTTGGCGGTGCTGCTAGTTTATTACGCTTAGTTTTTCCTGCCTCCTCTTTGCTTGTAGCAGTATTTTTATACTTGCGTCATCCCATTCTTTACATTGGTTTTACTTGGTGGATTTGGTTTCTCACACCCTTCCTAACTCGGTTAGTTGACTATCGAATTGGTTGGGACCCCACCCGACAAATGATGCTTGCACCTTATGTAGTGGTATTTGTGACTATTGCCACTTTTATCAAATATTTACCTCGTGCTGTTCGTCAAGGAGGTGTACCTTTTGTTTTAGGTTTTATCGGGGTGATCTACGGTTTTTTAGTGGGATTAATTTTTAATCAACCAGTTCCAGTTATCCGCGGACTTTTAGACTGGTTAAGTCCCATTCTTTTTGCATTTCATTTATTTATAAATTGGCGAGATTATCCCAGTTATCGTCAACACATTCAGCGGGTATTTTTATGGTGTGTTTTAATCACAGGAGCTTATGGAATCTATCAATTTGTAGTTGCTCCTGAGTGGGATAAATTGTGGCTAATAGAATCAAAAATGTTTACCAGTTCTGGTAATCCTGAACCTTTTGGAATGCGAGTTTGGAGTACACTGCACTCAACTGGTCCATTTGGTTCGGTGATGCAGGCTGGTTTGTTGTTATTATTTACCAGTTCTGGTCCATTAATTTTTCCTGCTTCGGCAGTTGGGTATTTGTCATTTTTACTTTCACAAGTACGTACTAATTGGGGTGGTTGGTTTCTAGGGATTATTATAATTTTGGGTTCGGTCAAAGCTCGGATTCAAATGCGTTTAATTATGATCATTTTAGTAATGGCTATGTGTGTTGTACCATTGCTAAATATTGAACCTATCTCTGAAGTTGTGACTACTCGCTTGGAAAGTTTTTCTAATCTGCAAAAAGATACTAGTTTTCTGGAGAGATCAAAATCTTATGATCGAAATCTCAATTTAGCCCTTTCTACTGCTCTTGGTAATGGTTTAGGAAATATCTGGAAAGTTAATGAAAAAACTGGACAAATTGAAGTTATTGTGATTGACAGCGGCATTTTAGATATGTTTTTTACTTTGGGTTGGTTCGGTGCTATACCTTATCTTGGTGGGTTGTTATTAATGCTTTTTAGTGTTAGTAACTATACTGAAGGAAAGTTAGATAGTTTTGTCAGTGCTGCTCGTGCTATTGGGATCAGTTCCTGCGCTCAGTTGATTATTTATAGTGGGATGTTAAGTGTGTCAGGTATGATTATGTGGGGATTTTTGGCTATGGCTATGGCAGCACATAAATACTATCAGCAGCAAGGAATGAAGATGTAATTAAGATGTAATTAAGATGTAATTAATTGGATTAGGATTTAGAACTTGAACAGTAAACAAAGGAGAGAACGCAAAGTTTCTCTTGCAAAGAACAAAATTCCCGATTTCTTAGAGAAGTCGGGAATTTAATCGCGTCATGCTATATAATCATTTTGATGTTTTATTAAAAAAGGCTGATTTTTAACTAATTTATTTTTTGCTGAATTAATTATAATCTAGCTGCTTTTTGGTAATTTCATCTTTTGTATGTATGAGGTAATTATGAATCAAATCAATCGTGTGGCAATTGTTGGAGGCAGTCACGGTAATGAATTAATTGGAGTTTATCTAATCAAAAAGTTCCATAAATATCCAGATTTAATTCAGAGATCAAGTTTTGAAACTTTGTCATTATTCGGTAATCCTAAAGCTATTGCCAGTGGAAGCAGATACATTGATAAAGATTTAAATCGTTGCTTTACTGGAGACAATTTACCTGATGACAAAATTTCTATTTATGAAGAATTAAGGGCTAAGGAAATTCAAGCAATTTTGCAACCACAAAACCAAGATTGTGTGAATGCAATTATTGATTTACATACGACTACTGCCAACATGGGATTATGTATTATATTGGGTAATATGCACCCCTTGTTACTGCAATTGGCGGCTCATCTGAGTGCAATTAATCCTTTGGTAAAAGTGTATATTCATCAGCAACCTAAAAACAGTGGTTTTCTCCGTTCTTTAAGTGAATTAGGTTTAGCTATAGAAGTTGGTGCTGTAGCTCAAGGTATTTTAAATGGGGAATTGTTTCAACAAACAGAGCAACTAATTTATGCTGTGTTGGACTATTTTGAACAATGTAACCAAGGTAAAATTCCACAAAATAGTCACACTCTGACAATTTATCAATCTATTTGTGCGGTTGATTATCCTAGAAATGAAGATGGGGAAATTAAAGCGATGATTCATCCCCAACTTCAATTTAGAGATTATCAACCTCTCCATCCTGGTGATCCAATTTTTCTCACTTTTGAAGATGAAGAAATTCTCTATGAGGGAGAGTCTATTGTGTATCCTCTCTTTATCAATGAAGCTGCTTATTATGAAAAAGGAATTGCCATGTATTTTAGTCAAAAGGAAGTGATTAATATATAGCAATAAATAGAGAATAGGTAAGGTAGATGAATGGATATTGATGACTAATGACTATTTACCTACTACTAATTCTCTCATTTGTATTGGGTTGATGACGGCATATTTTCTAGTTAACTCACGGTATACAGCCAATGTTTCCTCACTTACTCGCATGGTACTAAATCTTTCTAGATTTTGCTGGGCGCGTAATTTCCAGCTTTGTAATTGTTGAGGATCTTTGAGTAATTGCACTAAGGTATTAGCCAATGTTTGGCTATCTTTGGGTGGAATAAGAATACCAGCTTGACGATGATCTAAAGTTTCAGGAATGCCATCTACATCACTAGCGACAATGGCACAACCGGCTTCTCGTGCTTCTGTTAAAACTAAACCAAATGATTCACAATGTGAGGCGAGAACAAAGATATCTGTGGATAACATATATCTTTGAGGTTCTGGTTGGAAACCTTCAAAATGAATACGTTTGCGTAGTTTACCGCAGTTTTTAACCATGCTCTCGAATATAGCACGGTCTGGTCCATCTCCTACTAAATAAAGATGGGCTTGAGGAAAATCTTTAGCAATAGTTTGGAAGGCTGCAATTAACTCACCAATACCTTTTCTAGTATACATTCCTGCTACTGTGGTTATGGCTGGATGATGTAGTTTTATGGGTTGATAATCTTGGATTTTTCTATGTCGAGGACTGCCTAAAGTGCCGTTAGCAACTACTCGTAATTTTTCGGCGGGGATACCACGGCGGATCATAGAATCAGCTACTGCATGACTAACTGCAATTACCCGATCTGCTAATCCCATTAATACTGCACTACGTTGAAATTCATTATGTACAGTGGAAACTAAACTATATTCATGATTATTTCTCAAAATTCCTGCCAGTACAACTCCTGTCATCATGTGGGCATGAACAATATCTGGTTGAAATTCTTTGATAATTTCTCGATAACGCCAAGCTGCTTTAATGATGTTTAATGGTGTACGTGATTGATTGAGTTGAAAATGCTCAATTCCATGATTTGCTAATAATTTTTCGTATTCTCCACCTGCTGAAGCAACAGCAACTTTAAAACCTTGTTTTGATTGTAAACAAGCTAAGTCTACTGCGACATTGACAATTCCGTTACCGATTTTTTGGACATGGTTCGTAATGTGTAGGATACGCATTTATTTGTTCTCCACGGCAATTGTTGTTAATAGAAATTTCACCAGGCAAAAGATGTTGATATTTTAGCTTTGAGCTTTTGATTCAATACATGATAATTAATTATGAAAGAAGATTTCTTCTGAAGATAAAAATCGTTTGATAAAGCCTGGTGGTAGGGTTTGCATTTGGGAAGGATAGGCAGCGATCGCTCTTTTTTTCTTTTCTTGTACTGAGGTAATTGATAAGCGATACGCTGACTTAATATCATTGAATTTTAAGAGGATAAATAAGGGCGCTCTCCAAAATACCCAAATAGGATATTGTAGGAGTTGGACTTTAATTCCACTCTGGGCGATCGCCTCTTTTACCAAGTAATATGTAGCTTCATGATCTCTATGACAATCTTTACGGTGAGGAACATAAACTTCTCCTGGTTGATAACGTTTTAACAGTTCGGAAATCTGTGCAATGGTTTGTTGTTTTTCTTCAGGATTTAAATCTGGTAAACTGCCATCTTTTTTATTCAAAAAGTGAATTTCTGAAGGAGAAATACCCAAAATACTTAATGCTTCTAAAGACTCTTGTTTACGAATTTGAATAATTTGATTTTGAATATTTGTATCTGTACCATGCGAACCACGTCCATCGGTTAAAAAAGTGACGGCTACTTTTATTCCTTGTTCCCGTTTGCGAGCGATCATCCCACCACAACCTAAAGTTTCATCATCTTGATGGGGAGAAAAAACCATTGCAGAAGCTTCACTAAATTGAAACTGTTCACTTCCCCAACCTAAAATAAATTTTGCAAGTAAACTAGCATGAATATATTGTACTGTATTTAATAAATTGCTGGGAATTAATTTTTGTAATTCCATCAACGTTGTTTTTAGCATATTTTTTTACTTCCTCTACTTCTATTAATTTATTCTCTAAACAGAGTCTCAACCTATGAAAATTAAGGCAAAGTACAAAGCCTTAATTATCATCATATTTAAACAAACTCAGCCAAATTTATTAATTTTGTAAATTTGTGCTATAAATATGAAGATTAAATTTTCTCTGTCTCAGCATACAAAAAATGTTATTTGTTCAACTTAAAAATCATTATTTGATTGTCAATGATCAAATATTCTGACTCATGTACGGGTTTAGCAATGCTAAACCCGTACTTAATCCTAAATGCTGGATTTTTACACTTAATCCAATAAGTTGGATAACCTAATTTTTAGGAAATTGGTAAACGATAAATAATCACTTTTCCTTTCCAATTTTCTTCCACAAACACTAAATATTCACCATCACGACGACGAAAAGCCCGGATACCGTGGGGAATATCCACCCAACCACTTTCTCCACCAACTTCTGGACCTGGACGAAATTTTTTTACAAGTTTGCCTGTAGTGGCATTATAGATATTAACCTCTGCTGTTTTGGATGTTACTGTAAATACATAATCTCCTGCTACACTCATGGAGGCAGTAGCAATTGCTCGTTTACCAGTGGTGTCATAAGGAATGACACTTCGCCATTTAGGAGTGCGATTTCCTTTACTCCAATTATCAAATCGGACAATTTCTGACCCGACAACTCCCCAATCATCACCACTAGCAGGATGATCGACAGTAAAACCTGATAAATACATGGTATCTGTTTCGGGAAAATATTCAATTCTTCGCAAATCTTTAAAGAAGCTAGGAGTCTTTTCCTTTTGCATGGAACGATAGTTATAAATCGGATTTCCTTGACTATCTAATCCCTGTAAAGGATAATGGCGAATACCATCTTCCGTTCGCAAAGCTTTCCAAACATCGCCTTTTGTATCTACCCACCAACCTCCTAAATAGGGATAGTCTTCACTCCTATCATATTCATTTTGATCAAATGTACCATTACCATTTTTATCTCGCCAAATCCATTCTCCTTTAGCTGGTTGATATGGAGGCCAATTACCTTTTATTCCTTGACTGTCCACATTTGTTTTGACAAAAATTCCGGCAGGAATAGCAATTTCACCATCTGTTTTTGGTTGAAACCGATAAATTTGCAGAAAGCTGCTATACATATCTGTCAGAAATAAAAAAGGCTTTCCTTGAATACGACGGAAAATAGGAGCATCTGGAGATGTATGCAGACGTGGATCTTGAGGATATTTGAAAGGATTTAAAGTATAAGCTTTATATGTCCATTGTTTACCTGCTGGTTTACTGTAATCCATCCAATATTCTTCTTGTTTGGTGAAAAGATTAACACCATCACTTTTAGGATCTGTATCGGCATTATCAACAAAGATTAAACCAAGTAATTGCCATTGCAGTTTTCCCGATGGGGAGAATTTTCTTAAATCTGTTCCTGAATTATTAAAGCCATTATTGTTGATATAGAAATTGCCGGCACTATCTGCACCAACGCCTGTAATACCATAAAGTTTTAAGTCTTGAACTTCTCCAGGAACACCGCTATAAATTCCATTTTTAGTTCCGAAAGTTCCTACCTGGACAGGTTGGTTTTTGATGTTGTAAATTAGTACCTGTTGCCGGATGCCATTTTCAGCTACTAATATTCTATCTTGTTTATAAATGGCGATCGCTGTAGGATCAACCACATCTACAATTTGTTGGGGTAATTTTTTACCACTTTGATCATAATAAACTATTTTAGCTGCTGTGTTACCTTTTTTATTTTGAATAATCCATAAATTTCCTCGTGAATCAATAGCTATTCCTCCGGGATTGGTAACGCTAAATTTACCCATTTCTTGCATTGTTTCTGTATTCAAAATACTTACAATGTTGGCATCAGCATTACTCACAAATAACTTATTACCTACAATTGCTAAACCAGTAACTTCGCTTTTGTCACTGATAATTAACATACTTTTATCCCAGCCATTTCCCCCAGGAAAAGGTGCAGGTTTTCCCGTTAAATCATAGCGTCTCACACAGTACCAAGTTTTACCCTCAGAAGGATAACCTTCTTTTTGACTACTCATTCCTCCCTGTCTCATAGCAACATAAATATATTTGCTATTGGCTGTAACCGCTTTCCCACCCAGACGATACCAACCATGCAAGTCTTTTAGGAAACCTATGACTTTACCATCTTTATAGATAGCTGCTTCCATGCCAGCTTCATCCCAAATGCTGTTAGTATAAATTAGTCCATTTCCTGTAACATACATCGCCTCTATATAGTTTTGTACCCTTAGTTCTCCCTTACCAATAGTATTACCAAGCCAAGATGTTTGATAAGTAAATACTGGTGCTGTAGCTGTTTGAGTTGTGGCTTTTTCCATTGTCATTCCCGCAAAGATGACAATTAAGCTACAAGTGACAGACAGTAAAATTTTGACAGCTATATTTTGTCGCCAGTACCTACTCCTAACTACATTATTGATAACTTGAATTAGCTGTTGTTGATTTTTTTGAATTTGTGAAGTGAATCTGTTTTTCATAAAATTGCTATGGCTGCATATTGGCAAAAATGAGTTGCTAAATTATGCTTTTGCTTTTTGATATCTTGTTCCTTTTCTAAAAACCGTAGCGAAAACGTAGCGGAGAAAAGGCACAGAAACATCATTGGTACTAAACATCAATAAACTAACAAATAAATGTTGCATTTTAGGTAATTTCATCAGAACTTTATCAAAAAAATATATTTTTTATATTTTCTCATCTGCCAATATTATTCTTTTTCAGAAAAATAATTTATCTTCCCCTCGGAACTTGTTAATTATAATACAGGATTCATCAAAGCCTAATTCTGTAGATAGATACAAAGCTTGAAAAAATATTTAATTATCAAAGGTGCGGATTTAATAGATATCAATGATATTAATAATCACAGTAATACTTTTACTAAGTACAAAATCCCAAGACTCCCTGTACTCAGTAAACTCAATATATAAAAATAATTTATTCAAAAACTACCTGATTTACAAATTTTTAACCGGATTAAACTAAAGGTTTGTTAATTGATGATTGTGAGCATTAACTGTATCGTTTCAGACTTACCTATTAAATAAGTTTCATCGTGTGAGGAAGTTAAGGAGATAATTAGGTGGAAGGTATGACAAAAACTCAGGAATTAGCTTCTGCGTCTATCCTCACATTGGGAACAGGTTGGTTTCCCAAAACACCAGGAGGATTAGAAAGGTATATTTATGAACTAACTCAAAAATTAGCTCTAAATAAAGACCGAATAGAATTATGTGGTGTAGGGTTACCTGATGCAAAAAATACACCCATTCAGTCAAATATTCAGTTAAATAATTTAGCATCTCCAGATAGTCAAATTTGGAAAAGATTATGGTCCATTCGGACTAACTTCCAAAAAACTAGATTAGATCAACCTGATGCAATTAATCTACATTTCGCATTATATAGCTTTCCGATTTTGGATCTTTTACCGAAAGAAGTACCAATTACTTTTAATTTTCATGGTCCTTGGGCTTCGGAAAGTAAGGAAGAAGAAGTAAATAAAAAACTAAGTATTTGGATGAAGAAGCAATTAATAGAAAAAAATACCTATAATCGCTGCGATCGCTTCATTGTTCTCAGCCAAGCTTTTGGTAATATTTTACATCAACAATATCAAGTTCCCTGGCATAAAATTCACATTATCCCCGGTGGAGTAGACATCAATCACTTTCAATATAATTTATCTCGTCTCACAGCCAGAAAACAACTAGGTTGGCCAACTGATCGACCAATATTATTTACCTCCCGTCGTCTAGTTTATCGCATGGGAATTGATAAGTTATTACAAGCACTAGCCATAATTAAACCCACAATTCCTGATATTTGGTTAGCTATTGCTGGACGTGGACATATTCAAAATTTACTACAACAACAGGTGATAGAACTTGGACTAGAAAACAATGTTAAATTCTTAGGTTTTTTACCTGATGAACAGTTACCAATTGCTTACCAAGCTGCTAATTTAACAGTAATGCCCAGTCAGTCTTTTGAAGGTTTTGGATTAGCAATTGTGGAATCTTTAGCCTGTGGTACTCCAGTTTTATGCACACCTGTAGGGGGAATGCCGGAAATTTTACAGGGTTTTGCACCAGATTTAATTACTGATTCTATTACTGTTGATAGCATTGCTGATAAATTAGAACAAGCAATGTTAAGAAAAATCATTTTACCTTCTAGAGAAGAATGTCGTAATTATGCAGTACAAAATTATGATTGGAATCATATTTCTCAACAAGTAAGACAAGTTATTTTAGCTGATCAAAATTGATAAATTAAACGCAGATAAAGGTAGATAATAATGAAGATTTTGTTTTTAGATCAAAGTGGTAAACCGGGTGGTGCTGAGTTATGTTTATTAGATATTGCTAAACCCTTTGCTAATAATTCTTTGGTTGGTTTATTTGCAGATGGTGATTTTAGAAAGTTACTGGAAATTAATCATATTCCTGTGGAAGTTTTAGCAACTCAAGCTATTAAAGTTAAAAAACAAAGTAGTTTATTTACAGCATTAGCTAGTTTAGGACAACTCACACCTTTAATTAATAAAGTCGTGACACGCGCTAGGGAATATGATTTAATTTACGCTAATACTCAAAAAGCTTTAGTTGTCGGTGCAATAGCAAGTTTTCTCTCTCGTCGTCCTTTGGTTTATCATTTACACGATATTCTATCTTTAGAACATTTTAGTAACACTAATCTCCGGGTTGCTATTACTTTAATTAATCGCTTTGCATCTTTAGTAATTGCTAATTCTCAAGCTAGTAAAACTGCATTTATCCAAGCTGGTGGGAAAGCTAATTTTGTAGAAGTTGTCTATAATGGTTTTGCTATTAAAAATTATCAAGTTTCTGAAAATGAACCTCGGCAATTAAGGCTAAATTTGGGATTAGAGGATAAATTTGTAGTGGGACATTTTAGCCGTCTTTCTCCCTGGAAAGGACAGCATATTTTAATTGATGCTTTGGCAGAATGTCCAGAAAATGTTAATGTTATTTTGGTCGGTGATGCTTTATTTGGTGAGGATGAATATGTACAAGAATTACACGATCAAGTAAAAGCTTTAAATTTAGAAAACCGAGTTAAATTTTTAGGTTTTCGTGATGATATTCCCCAATTAATGTCAGCTTGTGATTTAGTGGCACATACATCAATTGCACCTGAACCTTTTGGTAGAGTTATTGTGGAAGCGATGCTATGCGGTAAACCTGTGGTTGCTGCTAAAGCTGGGGGTGCAATAGAATTAGTTGAAGATGGGATAAATGGTTTTTTAATCACACCAAATAACCCCCAAGAATTAGCACAGATAATTAATCATTGTGTTCAGGAAAAAGACTTGATGCAAAATATCGCTAATTATGCTAGAATTAGTGCTAGTCAAAAGTTTGATGTGAATATTATTAATCAGCAAATTCAAGAATTGTTAAAAAGGTGATCAGATCCCTGACTTCTATTTTATATCTCTGGTTGATGAAGATTAAATATTAGAGAAGTCGGGGATATTAGCTAAATATAAGTTTTTTAAATATTGATTTTGCTAAAATAGATCAATTGCGCCTTGTTGACAATAATCAGCCTTTATTCTCAAGATTATTGAGAATGTTATCAATAATTCAACGCAAATACGTTTTTTCAGGATTGATTAATCCTTATTTACTTTTTGTGCTATGATTATATGTACAATCTACTTGGGTATTTTTGCTATTTTTTAGAAAAATCCTACAATTGTAGGTGTTGGGTTTCCTGATGTCTACCCAACCCAGGACTGTTTAATTAACTTTTAATTACGCTGCTTCCCGCATTGGCGAAGAAATACTCACTTCTGGAAGGGGAAGGGAAAGTTGTTCAGCTTGAGGTAATGCTGC
Source organism: Sphaerospermopsis kisseleviana CS-549 (assembly GCF_028329225.1). NCBI lineage: Bacteria > Bacillati > Cyanobacteriota > Cyanophyceae > Nostocales > Aphanizomenonaceae > Sphaerospermopsis > Sphaerospermopsis kisseleviana. The sequence continues at coordinate 32,569 of NZ_JAQMTI010000178.1, forward strand.
TTCCTCCAAAACTGTAACTTCAATATTGACACTGACTAAATAACTACCCGTATCCGCATCTACCGCTTCAGCAATTAATTTTGCTATGTCTGGACGTTTTGCGGTCAGAGGATCACGTAAAATACAACGATCCCATTCATGCTTGGCAGTTGGATTAAGATTGAGAATATAGTGCTTCATCATAGTAATACCCTTGTAATATCCTTGAATCCATCTTCCAGATATTGTTTACAGGTCGGACACGATGAATTTATTATAGTACATTTATACTAAATTTGCAAGAGAATAGCGAAAAACCCCTGACTTATCCAGGACTTACGCAAAAAATAACGAAAGTAGCGGTAATTCATGAATTACCGCTACACCAGAACAGGGTTTGAATCACATTTTAAGTCAGTCAAATATCTGCTTAATGCAAAGATGAACCATTTTCTTGATAACTCAATAACTGAACATCATTAACCCAGATTGATTGTTGAGGTACGGGAATATTAATTCCAACTTCATCAAAAGCAATTTTCAGACGACGACGATATTCTCGCGCTACATCCCATTGTTTGAGGGGTTGGGTTTTGATCCAAACACGAATCATCATCCCGCGATCGCCAAAATTATCAATTCCCAAAATACTGGGGGTTTCAATAATTTGTCGTTTCCATTGAGGTTCTTGATTCATCTGGATAGCGACATTTTCAATTAATTTCAAAGCCTTATCAATATCAGTTTGGTAAGAAACTGGAATAATTAAATCAGCACGAGACCAGCGACTAGAAAGATTAGCTACAACTTTAATTTCGCTGTTAGGAATTGTAATTAATCTTCCTTCTGCATCCCGTATTTGAGTCATTCGCAAATTGAGATTTTCCACTAAACCACTCACATTTCCCACAGTAATCACATCACCCAAAGCATATTGATCTTCAAGAATAATCAAAAAGCCATTAATGGCATCTTTAATTAAGTTCTGAGAAGCCAAAGATACAGCCACACCAATTAAACCAGCACCAGCTAAAAGAGGAACAATATTTATTCCCAAAGCAATTAAGGACATTAGGATTCCTGCACCTACCCAAATAATGATAGTGATACTTTTAGTAACCCCAGAAAATGTGGATATTCTCAATTGCAAACGTTCGGAAGTTTCTGGAGTTAGTAATGCTCCACCACTGATGATAGTAGAAGTAAAATGATCTATAATGGCATAGGTAAACCTTACTGTTAGATATGTTCCCACACCAACAACTATTAATTTAATGGGAATTTTGGCAATGGTGAGAATCCCAATTTGTAGGGCTTGGGTAGCAGGAAATAGTCCTAAAATAATTAAACTACCACTGACCCAAATTCCAGCTTGTGCAAGTTGAAATAGTCGGGTTTTAACTTCTTGAAGATGTCGCTCTTGCTGTTTATTTAGTAATGTAGTGATGGGTTGATCTTCTGAGGAATTAGAGTCAGAGACTTTGAGTAAATTATTACTTAAACGTTTTTGGAAACGACGAACTCCCCAACTCATGATTACCATAGCGATGGTAGTACCAGAGGCGATCGCCAATTGTTCTAAAAATTGATTTTCTTTTTCTTGTTGTGGTTGAGTTAATGTTGTTTTAGTAAATGTAGTTTTATGTAAACTTTCTGGTATTTCTGGTAAATTATTCGGTGTCTGGGCTGTAGCTTTAGGTATGGGTGCAATGGATATGATCATTGAACCCGTAATCGCTAAAAATTTACCTAGCACTTAAATACCTCCTTGGGTAATAGACATTTTGTGGTCATGAAATGTGTATAACCACGAAACCCCTGTAGGGACAATTCATGAATTGTCCCTATGATAATTTTTACCAGATGTTTCATGATCTATGTCAGGGTTTAGGATTGCTAAACCCCTTACTTTTGACGACCTCTTGTGTACAGAATCTTGGCAAATAACTAAATAGGAGTCCTATAGTCTTACCAGAGAAAGATGAAAAAACCAAAAGTTAGATCGGGTCTTAATCTTACTTATGTTGAAGATATAGGTAGTATGTAATAGCTAATAGGTATTTATGATAAAATATGGCTAATTAAATGTACAACAGATTAGAAACAATATTTGGGAAAAATTGTCTATGTCTCGACCATCTTTTGTGATTTTTGCCCAAAATTACCTTTTTGCACTACTTAGTAATTATGGTAATGTTTTCCTCAATGAACTTATTCCCCGTAACCCTAAATTGAGAGTCTATAAACATCCTTCTCGATTAGGCTGGGAAAGTACATACATAAAAACACTTTTTACTGATCACCCGCGTATATTGGTTAGTCCTGAAGTGGTGGCAGAAGCAAAAATGGTAGATGTATTGTTTGAACCTGACATCAATAAATCTAGGACATCCTTGGGACTATTGGGAGAATTTACTTCAAATCCGTGTATTATTTCACCTCTACGCTGGACACCAAATATCTGGGAATTACGAACTTGTCTCAGTCATTTTTTAACATGGACAAGTGAAGCTGATGGTAGGATTATTCCTGTCAATGAAACTTTAAAAGATACAGATCAGGAAAAATCAAAAGAAGAAGATAATAAAACTCAATTGATCATCGTCCCCTCTATTTTCCCTGACCATTTGCGAGGATTTGGAATTAAACCATCTGCTATAAATATTCCAGGGGTTTATAATTTACCTGCAATTTTCTCTACTACTATTGTTGTTACCAGTGAATTGCCTATAGATGTTTCAACTTTATGGCTGAGGATTTTAGGACGCGGAAAAACTCAAAGACAGGCAATAATGGAACTTTTTAACTCAGGTATTGATGATCCACTTTATACTTTAGCTCGGCAGCAGTTACATCAATGGTATCAATTTTTATTACCAGGTGACATGGGTAAGGAATCTCAGCTATTGATGCAAACTTTGGCTTCATTGATTTAATCAAATCTACTCACTGCTAAGTAGCTGGTCATAATTCAATCTAAAATGTGGGATGGGCATACTTCGATAAACTCAGTACAAGTCTTGCCCGTCAACAGGCTAGAAGCCTGTTCCACTATCTAGCAATGAAAAATTACCTTTGCTGATCAATCGGGAATGAGTATTTACCGGAAAATATGGCTACTTGTCAGAAAATATTGTTAAAGTACGTAAAGGTTTATCAACCTGTTTCATTTTTTAGAGGATAATTTTTCATGACCGCAACCGCTCCCAGATTAAAGCACGAGGTTAAAGACCTCGCCCTCGCTCCCTTGGGAAGACAACGTATTGACTGGGCTGGCCGGGAAATGCCAGTATTAAAGCAAATTCGCGATCGCTTTGAGAAAGAAAAGCCTTTTGCTGGTTTGCGCTTAGTTGCTTGCGCCCACGTTACCACCGAAACCGCCCATTTGGCGATCGCCTTAAAAGCCGGTGGTGCTGATGCAGTTTTAATTGCCAGTAACCCCTTATCAACTCAGGATGATGTGGCTGCTTGTTTAGTCACAGATTATGAAATTCCTGTATTTGCGATGAAAGGCGAAGATGCGGAAACCTATAGCCGCCACGTGCAAATCGCTTTAGATCATCGTCCTAACATTATTATTGATGACGGTAGTGATGTAGTAGCCGAATTGGTTCAACACCGTCAAGATCAAATTAAAGATTTAATTGGTACAACCGAAGAAACCACCACCGGTATTGTCCGTTTACGCGCCATGTTGGCTGATGGCGTGTTAACTTTCCCCGCGATGAACGTTAACGACGCAGACACCAAGCACTTCTTTGATAACCGCTACGGTACTGGTCAATCTACCTTAGACGGCATTATCCGCGCTACAAACATTTTGCTGGCTGGTAAAACCATTGTAGTAGCTGGTTATGGCTGGTGTGGTAAAGGTACTGCTTTACGTGCGCGTGGTTTGGGTGCTAACGTTATCGTTACGGAAATTGACCCCATTAAAGCGATTGAAGCGGTAATGGATGGTTTCCGGGTATTACCGATGTCTGAAGCTGCATCTCAGGGTGACTTGTTTATTACCGTGACAGGTAACAAGCACGTAGTCCGGGGTGAACACTTCGATGTCATGAAAGATGGGGCGATCGTTTGTAACTCTGGTCACTTTGATATTGAGTTAGATTTGAAATACTTAGCAAGTCAAGCTAAGGAAATCAAGACTGTAAGACCTTTCACAGAGCAGTATATTCTCAACAGTGGTAAATCTGTGATTGTGTTGGGTGAAGGTCGTTTAGTTAACCTCGCTGCTGCGGAAGGACATCCTAGCGCGGTAATGGATATGAGTTTTGCAAACCAAGCGTTAGCTTGTGAATACCTGGTGAAGAATAAGGGTAAGTTAGAGCCTGGTTTGTATTCTATTCCTACTGAGGTTGATCAAGAAATTGCTCGTTTGAAGTTGCAAGCTTTGGGTATTGCAATTGATAGTTTGACTGCTGATCAGGTTGAGTATATCAATTCTTGGCAGTCTGGAACTTAAATCATTGATTAGTTGATTTTTTGGGGATGGGCGTTTTGCTTATCCCTTTTTTTATAATTTATTGGTATTACTTTAGTACAAATAAAACATCAGCATAGCTTTGGTATTGATTGTTATTAAAAGTCCAATTTAGTAACAAATCATCCTTTTTAAAAGAGCGTGTATTTAGATATTCATCAATTTTACTTTTTAACAAAGTAAAATCCCTTTTCAACTTCCAACTATCTTCTAAAGAATTACTATCCACAAGAACTAAAAATAACCTATTACTTGCATCAAATCTTTGAGAACCTTGATTTTCATACAACCAGCGTAAAAGTTCACGAGGTTGTTCTAATGTCTCATTGATAATATCTCTTCTAAGTTTCACAAAATTCTCATAAAACGCCTTAACATCATCTTGAGAACTTTCACGAAAAGCTGTAATTAAATCAATTAATAATTCATCATCAGCACGATTTTTATCAAAAGGAATATTAAATCTTTTAGCAGACTGTTTTAACTCCGATAATTCCTTAATTATTAGTTTTCTTTTCCTTCTTTCATTTTCCATAAAACCTTTTGGAACATAAGTCACCTTCAAATCAAAAGGTATATCATCAATGAAAAAATCAACTTGTTTAATTAACCCCACAGTTGGTAAAACACGCTGATGATCTTTAAAAATATCCTCAATAATAATTGATGTCCAATTATTATACCAAGAACACAAAACAAAACCTTTTAAACTATGTAAAATTTCATTTTCTACTTTTTCTAGTAAAATATCATAATTATTAATCTTTTTGATGTAATTATCAACCAGGTATTTATTAATATCATTTTGATGGATACCACCCCAGTCAAAAACTCTCAGCTTATATAATTCTGCTAGTAACTCTTGTTCATTTAAACGACGCTTTTCTCTTTCTTCTTCATATATTTTATTGATACAATCATGAATAATATCTATAGGAATTTGAGAATTAAATAATGTTTCAAAATACTGATTGACTCTTAAAGTATCAGCAGATATTTGTGCTTTTACAAATAAACATAAATAATACTCTTTTCTAGCTAAAGAGCGCAATTTTAAAAAATATAATCCTGCGGGAGAAGATGTTAATTCAAAAAATTTATTCTCATTATATAAACGTGCAAAATAATCAAAATCATTAATCATATATTTATTATATTTATTATATTTTTTAATTAAAAATAGGTAATTTAGTAGACCAATTAGGAAGATTTTCTAAAAAATCTAGCCTCATTTTATCTTCATGTCCTGGTTTTTGATAAATTAACACAAAATCATTTTTTAAACCTCCCTTTCTACTATCTTGAATTACTGAATTAGCTGAATAATTCATAGGAAATAATCCCCAGAATTGTAACTTATCATCAGATGGTATTACTTCCTTTAAAAACTGCCAACTATCAGCATCTCTCGCATTAAAAAATAAAGCTAATATTCCACCAGGTTTCAGGATACGAGTGGCAATTTGCATAAATTCTGTCATTTCATCAGCATAACGTTTTTTATCTTTTAATCGAGTCCGAGCATTAGAAACTACAATTTCTTGAGAAAAATCCGGATCTTTATCTATTAAACAATTCCACATTTCACTCAATTCTAAGTATGGAATCCTATCACTATGTGGAGGATCAGTTAATATTAAAGAAATAGTTCCATCAGGGCAATTATTAAGAATTTTTCGATTATCACCTTGAAAAATTGCCACGTCTGCTTTATTAGCAATAACATCTATTAATCTTTTAGATACACAATAAACTTGTTTTAATTCATCTTCTTGAATAGATTTTAGTAAACTATTTGCACGTTTAATAAAACAATTCCACACATTAATTTCAAAATGTAGTTTTGGTCGCCAATATCCTATCACCCAACTACCAACTTCTATTTTATTTGTGGGTTCAGATTTTGTTTTACCTCTTCCTGTAATTGCAAAAACCATCTTAGACATTTGACCAGAAGCAGATGTTAATGATAGTAATAATGCAGATTTGATAGAATCTGGTTGTTTGTGAATTGCATCAAGTAACAAATCTATATTATATAATGCGCGACCAGTAAATAGATCTTTTAGTGTTAAAGTATCATTTGTATTTATGCGGCTATTTTGAAATAATTGAATTGGCCGAGGTATTTTAGGTTCGTATCCCTCAAATTGTTTAAGTACTTGATAGTCATAATTAGTTGGTATCCTTTTATCACTTTCGTTTCTTCTTGGTGATAAATGCCAAACTGAATTTAGTTCATTTTCATTCCATAAATAGTGAGTTGCAAATTTTCCATCTTCTAGTAAGTAAGTTTTATATATGTCTGATTTAATACTTTTTTCTAATTCGTTAAGAGCTTTTTTTAAAATATCTGGATTTGGTAAATTGACTAATAAATTCGATAATTCTACAGCTACAGGATTAATGTCAATACCTATAAATCGTCTTTCCCTAATTACTGCTTCACGAGCAACTAAGCCTGATCCTAAAAATGGATCTAAAACAATATCACCTTTTTCTGTTAAGTTTTCAATTAAAAATGATAAACATTCAATTGGTTTTTTACCCCAATATTTATGAAAAGCAGCTAATCCTTTATAGCCTTTTGGTAATACTATTTTTTCAGGATTTGTTGTTGTCACTTCTAATTCAAATAGACTTAATTGTTTAACAAGAGATTTCATTATTTATGTAATAAAAATTATGTTTTATTTAAAGACCCGGATTAATTTAGCCAACCAAAATAGATTATAACATAAATTTTAAAATTATCAGTCGTTAATAAAATTTAACAAAAGGTCTTTATAACTAGGCGGATATAATTTACATCTACACAAACTCATGGCATCCGAAAAAAGCGGATAAAAAGTAGATGTAGATATAGGTTGGGTTTCTTTCCTCAACACAACATCTTTATAATTTAACTGCTTTGGGTTGCGCTTCGCTTAACCCAACCTACGAAAATAAAAGATTGAAACTATTATACCTGACATCAATTAAAATTGCTAGTATTTCCATCCATCAAACAGGAGATTATTTTATAGAAACAATAAATTATCCTAAATTAGTCAAAACAGTATTAACAAAACACACAGAAAATTATTTAACCAAAGTAATAGAACTTGCGTCTCTGCGTGAGATAAAAAATCATCCCAAAGTCAAAATACCTTCTGGAAAATCCACCACCAAACGCAACAACTTTAACCACTCAGAACCCAATAAAACTTCATTAATTCCTTTACCAACATTCACAGGAATTTGATACTGCTTTCCGTCTAATATCACTTGACCTAAATAAATCTGAAATTTTGATTCACCTTTCGCAGTCCGTAATATTTCCTCCCCACTATACACCCATTCTAATCCATCTAAATCTTGTGTATTAATAGCCATAAAACCTGCAAAACCCGTATCAAATAGGGCATCTATAGGAAGATTTAAGCCATCATTAGAACTAATTCAATTTCAAAAAATAATTGCCCATTTTCTCCCAAATAACCCTCTATCATATTGTGCCAGTTGTCCCCGTTTCATTCAAACAAAAAACGAAATGTCTAGCTTGAGGATATTTTTCCAACATTCTTTTATGAGATTCCATCCTATCCTGATCAATTAAATATTCTCCACTATCTGGTTCTATAGCAATATACCAACCATAGTGATTTTCAATATATTCAGGACGGACACGCTCAAAAATTGCCCGACAACGTTGATAAAATATTTCATCTTCTGCTTCTCGTCTGGCTAATTCTTCTGGTGATATAGTCAATTCAGGAAAAATTCTTCCTCTTCTTACCATTCTTTTTGATGTTATGTAAGTCATCTTATTAACTTAAACTCCAGTTATTATTTTAACTTAAATTGTGCTTAATTGCAACTTTTATCATTATTTGAACATAAATTTTAACATGATTTACCCTCTTTATTTTCATCATTAAAAGCTGCTGCTAGGTCAGGACTGGTGATTGCGATCGCACTTTCATGCCATTCATGAATAGTAGCATCAATCAAATCCCAAGCCTCATTAGAAGTATCAGTTAAGCGAAAAGCCTTACTTACCTCTTTAATAAAATCTTGCAATTCATCAGCATCAAATACGCTCAACCATCCATAAGGATGCTCATAACCTATTTTTTGTCCTAATAATAACTGAAATGCAACCGATAACACCTCAAAAACAGCCTTACTTTGTGTTACCCCTTTCACTAAATAAGCCACATCTTCACGACGCAACAGCGCAAAAGATTGGTCATTTCTAGTAATTGTAATTGGACGTTCATAAGCTTTATCTAAAACCTTTCTAGGTTGACGATTCAACTCAGTGGCTGTAATGTAACTAGCTCATCTGAGAACGCATTGCTAAAAATTGCAATTGACATGATACCTGCGTTCCTCCTCTGCGTTCTCTGCGTCTCTGCGTGAAATAAAAAGTATTCATCTACAACGACTAAATTCTGCATCTGGTAAATTAGCAAATGCTTCTCCCACAGTAACATAAGGTAATAATCCCAATAATTGACAACCAGGACTATGAGTAGGTAATGGTAAATCAATACTACCAATATGTTTTCTAGAACCAATAAAAAACAATCTTTTCCTTAATTGAGGAGTACCGAAATCAGCAGCTAAAAGTACACCTGATGACACATTATAACCTAAATCAATCATATTATTACAAATTTCTTGATATAGCTTTCCGCCTCCTAAACCCTTCAAATTAGAAACATTTTCCATCACAAAAAAAGCTGGCTGCAAATACTCCACAAACCGTAAAAACTCATAGATCATACTACCCCGTTGATCTTCTAAACCTCTTTGTTTACCAGCTTGACTAAAAGCTTGACAGGGAGGACCACCAAAAATAATATCAGGTTTATTTATTTCACCTGAAACATTTTGCCAGAAACTTAACGGATCTGTAATCTGAGAAATATCCTCTTCTAGAACTTGAATGCGATCGCCAAAATAACCATTTAAAGTTGCACAAGCATCACCCCAATTATCAACAGCTACCTTAGTTTTTATCCTTGCTATATCAGCACCAATATCCATACCTCCCGCACCACTAAATAAACTCAGTCCCGTCAAAGAACTATTTTCAAATCCTAATAAATTAGCTTGTTTAACTAATTGTTCAAATACAGCTTTTGCCAGTGGAACAGGTACAGCATTACCAACTTGAAGCTGACAACTGGTTAAAGTTCCCTGTAATTTTAAATCATCAGGTAATCCTTGTAAACGAGCCGCTTCACGTACAGTAATAAATCTGTTTTGATATGGATGGACAAACTTATTAAAAATATAACCTGTAACTGTTAATGAAGGTTTTTCAGGATCAAGGCGAATCATCCTTAAATTGGGTCCTCCTTGTCTGTTAGGATCATTTTTGACATAAAACTTAAAACTTTCATGCCAAAGTTCTTCGGGTAAATCTTGCATTTTTTGCCCGATTTTTAGAGTGTTGATCCTTTTTTGCACATCCACACCTACCCGCCTAGCAACGTGATTATAAACCACTTCCAAAGAAATATTAAAATCTAAACTTTTGCTTAATCCATTCATCTCTTATATGACTTTCAGTAAAAGTTATTATACCATCAAATAGATTAAATATTTCTTTATCTGCTGGTAAATCAGCAACAGTTTTGGCTTGTCCAGTTTCATCTATAGTCCAAACAATATCCTGAAGTTCTAATAAATAATCATTATAGTGACGCACAGCATGAATATTAGATAATATAGCAGTTTTTACGCTTATTTTACTATGCTTTGGCTTTTGGGATGCGGCAATTTTTAATACTTGATAAATTCCTTTTTTAATATCATCAGTTCTATCCATTCCTACACTAGATTTACTATCAGAAATAGATTCATATCCTTCACCACTTCTTCTTTGCGGCCAATTTTCAGGTCTAGGAATAGGTTGTCCACAAGCATTAGTTAACCAATAAACAGGTTCTGGGAAATTTCCCCTACCCCTTGCAGCTTTGTTATATGCAGAAAAAGCCATACTCCAAAACTGGAAATAACGATAAAAAAGTTGATTATCATCATTAAAAGCTGCCCCCATTTGCTCATATACCCATACTGAAGACTTATTATTTCCTTTGATTCCTAAATTTATTAGTTCATATTTATATACATCATTTTCAATTTTGGGAAGAATAATATACAAATTAGACGCACTAATAAAAGAATTATCTGTAGGTGAATGTGAACGAGATAATAATTCACCTTCATCTCCCAATTCAGTTTGTATTTCAACAGGTACTGCTAGAGGTAAAGTAGTCAGTGGAGCAGCCTTAACTTCTGAAAGTAAAACTATATTCTCCTTTGAATCATAAACTATTACATCAATAGGTTCAATACCATGATATATTTCTAAATCTTGTGAATTGATTTTAAATAAGTGTTTTAAAAATACACATAGTAATCGACTTGTTGTTTTACCAATTGTTCCCGATGGAGGTTTATTGGCTTGATGAAATAAGAAATTACCTTGCAAAGTACATCTTGGACAGGTGTTAGTATATGGATAAATCAACAGAGGTGAATTATCAATTGGACAGTAAAGCTATCCTTTATTAGTCAATTTTCCATAGTATTCAGCAGCAACGATTAAATCAAATGCAGCAGCTAGTGAAATTCCAGGAGCAGTAGAAGTTACTTGTGCATTCTCCAAAGCTTTCTGAATAAGAATTGTGGCTAATGATTCTTCGTGGGCATATACTTCTACAGGCTTTACTCTTGCTAAAAGGTTGGCTATTTCATCAACCTTAACGGATTCATCCTGATTATTTTGCATGGTTATTCAAATAAACAATATACTAATCATATAATGAATCTTCTTGTTTTTGCCTTCATGAAGGTTATGTTATTAGTCCCACCCCCAAAAGCGTAGTATAAATAGTAAAGAGAATGAAAACCAAAATATTCACAAATTTATTGCGTTGGGTTGCGCTTTGCTTAACCCAACCTACTAATATAACAATTAGGAGCAGAAAAGGAAGGTCAAAAAATAGCAGTTGAGGTAAAATCTTTTTTAGGACAATCTGAAGTTACTGAATTTCATACAGCTTTAGGATAAACACTTAATTATCGTACTGTTTTAAGAAAAAAAGAACCCAACCGTATCTTATAACCACACCATTGTTTCTATTAAAAACGCTTGAATCACTATTATTACAGAGAATTGGTATTAGCCCCCCTTAAAAAGTGGGTTGGGGGGATCTAAATATTACCTATTCTAAATTAATATCACATCACTGCTTGATTCAACTTACTGTTTCTGAGCATAAACCAAAAGACTCTTGTATTTTTCAACTAGGTAAATTTTACCTTGGGCTGTAAATGATTCGATGATTTCTTCAGCTTTAGCATAACCTACAGACTGTGTATAGAACAGTATTTTCCCGTGAGGATTCAATTTTCTGAGAAATAAATCAACCATTGATTCATCATTATGATGCACAAAGGGAGCTTCTTCAGCCATATAAAATTCACCAATATGAAAGAGTGCAACCACATCTAACATTGGTAAAGAACGATCTGTGAGAGTGTAGATATCTGTACAAAGTACCTTGTAAAATTTAGCTAGTTGGCGATTTTTACGGCACATTTGCACATAAGCTTCATGTTCAGGAATAGAAGCAGTAATACCAATAATTTCATTGGGTTTTGCTAACTTCTGATTTTCTAATCCTAAAATGTGATGAGCGCCTGTACCAAAATGAAATACTGTCCGATCCTGAATATTATATTTTTGCAAATATTCGATTAATTCAAGATCACATGGACAGAGATGGGGTTGTAATTGCCATGATGATTTTGTGCGGTAGTAGTCATTACCTACCCAGTGTGGTAAAACAGGTTGAGTCAAGCTAACTGAGTAGTACAATTTTGCTAATTGGCGATTACTGAAGACAATATCACGAATTGTTTTTCTAACAGTAAGAACCATCTGTTAATCCTCAATAATTTGGAAAAAGTGAATTATGTTTTGATATTTCGGCTACTAAATCAGTCCAGATATAATGCTAAATTGATTTTGTCTATGATTATTATTGATAATTAGCTATTTAGCTATCTGGACTGCTCACCAACTAATAAAATGCCCCTGTATGAGTACCAATAACATGGATTAGATGTGGCTTGATTGTTAATTCAGCAGGGACAATTATCTTTTATTTCAAGTTATCTACCCTTGGCATGAATTAACGTTTATATCTTGAAGATATCCCTGTAAACAGTTTTGGTACTTTATTTACCGTAATGGTGGTTAGCTTAACATATAAAATTTTGAAGAAAATAAAGATTTTATCAATTTAATATAAAAAATATAAAAACTTGTGCAAATTAAACTTTAAACTTTTAAGTAATTCTGATTTTTACACAATATAATTACTAGGGCAAGATATATAATCATGTATTAATCTTACCCACATCCAGCAAATTCACTTAGCCATTTCCTTCATGTAAAAATTGAGCATGGTAAGGATCAAAGCTACTTTCAACTGAAACTGTATAACCTACTGGTGCTTCAAACATAAACCAGTCGCTTACATTAATATCCAGTTCTGTGTCGGGAATGGTAGCTGGTTATTTGGATGTGCAATCTGTAAATGCTGTTAAACTATGATCAGACCAGACCCAAAGTAAATTTTGTGCTACTTGGTTGGGACTAATAGGATACCATTGTTGAGTCCAAGAAAATTGATTTTTCATGATTATCAAAGTCCAATTTGTTTATTTTTTTTGTTAAACTATGCTTTTATTGAATAATCTTAACAATTAACATTTAACAAAGCACAAGGCACAATATAGATAAGTGAGCGATCGCCTTTATGAGTTACTGTCTTAACCCCCATTGTTCCAAACCGGAAAACCCTGATGATGTCAAGTTTTGCCTAACTTGCGGTACTAAGTTACTTTTAAAAGAACGTTACCGCCCTATCAAACCCATCGGACAAGGTGGTTTTGGTAGGACTTTTTTAGCGGTGGATGAGGATAAACCCTCAAAACCTCCCTGTGTAATTAAACAATTTTTTCCCCAAGCACAGGGTACAAATACGGTACAAAAAGCAATAGAGTTATTTAATCAGGAAGCTATTCAGTTAGATGAATTGGGAACACATCCCCAAATTCCCGCGCTGTTGGCTTATTGTACTCAAGATGACAGACAGTATTTAGTCCAAGAATTTATTGATGGGCAAAATTTAGCTCATGAATTAATAAACAAAGGTACTTTTAATGAAAATCAAATTCGACAATTGTTGAATGATTTATTAAATGTATTACAATTTTGTCATAGTAAACAAGTCATTCACCGCGATATTAAACCAGAAAATATTATTCGTCGTATTAATGATAATAAGTTAGTAATTGTTGATTTTGGGGCTGCAAAATCTTTTACAAGTACAGCTTTAAATCATACAGGAACAAGTATAGGTAGTCCTGAATATGTTGCACCAGAACAAATGCGGGGAAGGGCAATTTTTGCCAGTGATATTTATAGTTTGGGAGTAACTTGTATTAATTTATTAACAGGGCGATCGCCTTTTGATAGTTACGATACCCATAACGCTGCTTGGATATGGCGACAAAATTTACCAACTCCCGTTAGTAACGAATTGGGTAATATTATTGATAAAATGGTAGAAACTATCCCTGGTCGGCGTTATCAAACAACTGAGGAAGTTCTGCAAGATTTAAATAACATAAATAACAATTTAAATATTCAAACTTCCGCAGTTATCCCACCGACAATAATTACTCAACCAGTTAAACAAAAACCTTCAACTTCTCAACCTACAGTTTCTTTTCAAACTTCTAGTAAAATTGAGCAAGAATTATTAGAAATCAAAACACAGTTTACAGGTGGTAAAGTGCAACCGCAGAATGTGACACCACAACCATCTGTGACTACTAATAATTCTACCAATAATTCTACTAATAACGATGCTATAGATAAAGACTTGGAAGAAATGAAAGCTAAATTTTTAGGTAAATAAAATAGATGGTAATTTTCAGATGGTAATTTTACATCATTTATCAGATTTTATTAACCCAGATATGGAGATTGAAATTGCACCACCTAACTATTACTATGAGGGAAAATGTCCCCAAACAGGGGAACTTCTGAAATTACCACGCACGGCGTTAAGTGAAGCTATTGCTAAAAGTTTAATGCAGCAACTTCGGGAAAATAAACTTTATAATAATGAAGGGAAAATGTATGGTATTCTATTAGTTGAATTACCCAACGGTGAACAAAGAGTTATTAAAGCTTTTTCTGGTCTTTTAAATGGTTTAAGTGTAGTTTCAGGTTGGGTTTCACCTATTCCCGGAAGAGCAGAAATAGCTTTAGCAGAAAAGCAAACTTTAATAGAATTGGAAAAAATTAAACAGGAAATTATTCAACTTCAACAAATTCCAGAACGACAACAATATGAAACCTTAGCTGCTAAATTTCAACAACAGTTAGACAACATGAGTTTAGAACATAATTATAGTAAAAAACAACGACAAGAAAAACGCCAACAATATCAACAAAACCTCACAGGAGAAAAGTTAGAAATTGCTTTAGCAGAACTAGAAGCAGAAAGCCGTCAGCAGGGAATTGAAAGAAAATACCTCAAACGTCGTCAAAATGAAGTTTTACAGCCTTTAAATGATAAAATAACAGCCACAAATAACAGAATTAGAGAACTCAAACAACAGAGAAAAGAGCTATCCAGGGAATTACAAAAGCAAATGCACGCAGCTTATAAATTAACTAATTTTTATGGAAAATCTTTATCTATCCAACAATTAATACCAACAGGAACACCTACAGGTACAGGTGAATGTTGCGCTCCCAAGTTGTTACATTATGCAGCAACTCATCACTTAAAACCCCTAGCAATGGCGGAATTTTGGTGGGGTGAATCTTCAGAATATGATAAAATTCAGGATACAATTCAGGATACAATTCAGGATACAATTCAGGATACAATTCAAGATAAGATTCCAGGAAAATTTTATGGTGCTTGTGTTGAAAGATGTCAACCGTTGATGGGGTTTTTGCTATCTGGTTTAAAAATTGCAACTTCTGATTTTTCAAACTTAGAAATTATTTATCAAGATGAATGGTTAATTGCAGTGAATAAACCACCGGGATTATTATCAGTACCAGGGCGGTATGTAGAAAACCAAGACAGTGTTTTAAGTCGTTTACGAAATTTGTATGATTGGGAATTAATGTCAGTGCATCGTTTAGATCAAGAAACATCTGGGATTTTAATCTTAGCACGGGATCAAAACACCTATGCACAGATAAATCAGCAATTTGCCAACCGACAAATACATAAAATATATGAAGCGATTATTGCAGGTTCACTGACCACAGAACAAGGAGAAAAAGGTATTATTAATTTACCATTGTGGGGAGATCCTGAAAACCGACCTTATCAAAAAGTAGATTGGGAAAAAGGTAAACCCAGTGTAACGGAATTTCGAGTTATCGGAAAAAAAGGAAATTACACCCGTGTAGAATTTAAACCCCTAACAGGAAGAACTCATCAATTACGGGTTCATGCTGCGGATGTAGCAGGATTGGGAATTAATATATTAGGCGATCGCCTATATGGTTGCAATGCTAACGCTACTCGATTACATCTACACGCCAGAGAAATCACATTTAAACATCCCCACACCGGGACAAATCTGCATTTACAAACAGTAACACCGTTTTAAGGGAATAGGGAATAGGGAATAGGGAATAGGGAATAGGGAGCAAAGGGCAGGGAGAAGTTATTTCGTTATCTCGTTCCCAGTCTCTGACTGGGAATGCCACCAAGAGGCTCTGCCTCGACTTTTACCTCCTGCCTCCTGCCTCCTGCCTTCTGCCTTCTGACTCCTTGATCTCCTTCTTCTCAGATGCAGCCTTTATCGGTAAACTCATATATTACATACTCATACTCATAACTGGAGAAAAACACTTTGGGCATAGAATTACGCAGTTTCGTATTTCTAGACAACCTGCAACCGCAACACGCAGCATATATGGGAACAGTAGCCCAAGGTTTTTTACCATTACCAGGGGATACATCCCTGTGGATTGAAATCTCACCCGGTATTGAAATCAATAAAGTTACAGACGTAGCTTTAAAATCCGCTTCTGTCCGTCCGGGAGTGCAGATAGTAGAACGACTTTATGGACTTTTGGAAATACATTCCGGTTCTCAAGGAGAAACACGAGCCGCAGGACAAGCGATTTTAGACTTGTTGGGAGTCAGAAAAGAAGACTGTCTTAAACCCCGTGTGGTTTCTAGCCAGATCATCCGCAACATTGACGCTTACCAAACCCAACTCATCAACCGTACCCGTCGCGGACAACTGCTACTGGCAGGACAAACCCTCTATGTTTTAGAAGTTGAACCCGCTGCTTACGCTGCACTGGCAGCTAATGAAGCGGAAAAAGCAGCCGCAATTAATATTCTGGAAGTGCAAGCTGTCGGCAGTTTTGGGCGACTTTATTTAGGAGGAACGGAACGAGATATTTTAGCCGGTGCAGCAGGAGCTTTAACCGCAATTGAAAATGTACCAGGCCGCACTCCTCAAAGTCAGCGTCAAGAATAAAAGGATTAATAAAAATGGCACATCAACAACATCTAACTTTATTAAAATCAGGTGCAGTCACTTGGACAGGATGGAGAAAAGAAAACCCGGAAATTGAAATTGATTTGAGTACCGCTAACTTAGTAGGAGAAAACTTTCGGGGTGCAAATCTCCAAGGTGTGAATTTAAATAAGGTAAATTTAAGTTATGCTTTATTGGTCAGAACAAATTTTCAAGGTGCAAATTTAAGTAGTGCTAATCTCTCTCACGCTAAGTTAATCGAAGCTGACTTTTCTCAAGCTAATTTGAGTCTCGCTAATTTGCAAGATGCCATTTTGACACAGGCTAATTTATCTCAGGTAACTTTAATTGGTGCTGATTTAAAAGCCGCTAACCTCATCTGTGCAATCATTACAGACGCTAATTTAATTGGGACAGATTTTCACAACGCTAATTTAAAAAATGTCGATTTAGCAGATAGTAAACTCATCCGCAGTAATCTGAGTTTTGCTAATTTGATGGGTGCTAATTTAATTAATGCTGACTTGTCAGAAGCTAATTTATATGAAGCAGAAATAATGCAAAGCTATCTTTATCAAGCTAATTTTTATAAGGCAAATTTAACTAAATCACATTTAGGAAGTTCTTACTTATTCCGCGCTAATTTCAGTGAGGCTAATTTAACCAATACTGATTTAACTGGGGCTAATTTGAAATATGCCAATTTAGCAGGTGCAAATTTAACAGGTGCAACCCTCAGAGGTGCAAATTTAACAGGTGCTAACCTCAAAGGTGCAATTTTAACTGATGCTATTTTGCCAGTTGCTTTTGGATGTGATTAGAATCGGCAAACTAATCAACGCCAATATATAAATTATTTAAATATAATTTTGCCAAAAAAGTTACACAAGTCATTTTTACCGCCAAAATTCTGAGAATTTCTGTCAATAAGCTTTTTCCAGATAACGATTTTCCAAGGGTCTTGACTTCTGGACTGGTTATGATAATATGTGTATTTGAATAATCCAAGGGTTATTAATGTCTAAATTAAGATTTAATTAAGATTTACTAAAATTTAAAGATTTGTAAAATAAATCTAGACTCTCTAGTGGACTAGAGGGTTTAGGATAAATTAGACAACACAACAGGACTCTCAGCCAAAAATTGGTAACATGGGTAAAACAAATTGCTGATTTTTGGCAGAAATGCCCTAAACCTTCCTTGGGAAGCGAAAGGAGCAAAAGTGATGCTTAACAAATCAGTCAACTTTGGTATTTTAGGTTTACTAGCCGCTTTATCCCTCACCAATAGCGCCATAGCCCAACCACATCAACATTCGCCTTCTACCCCTGCTGGTGAGACAAACACCATGCCCCATACCATGCCCCAGCAACAGGAAGATCAGCGTTTTCTGAAAATGATGGTTCATCATGATCAGAAAACGGTGAAAATAGCAGATTTGGCCATACAGAAGGCGAAAAATCCCCAGATAATAGCGTTGGCCACTGAGATAAAAACCGAGCAAACCCAAGAAATTGAGCAATTACAAGCTTTGTACAAACAGTTATATGGCGCAGAATTGCCCGCTGGTGCTATGAATTGTATGGACATGGGTGGTATGGGTGGTATGGGTAGAGGTAACGGTATGGGAGGAATGATGAGTTTAGAAGCTTTAGAAAATGCCCCCAACTTTGACCAGGAATTTTTGCGGAAGATGATTCACCATCAACAAATGTCAGTGAAGATGGCAAAGACAACTGCTGAAAATGCTAATGAGCCACAAATTCGCAATTTAGCTCAAGCTATCATCAAAACGCAAACAGCCCAACTTGAGAAATTGCAGCAGTTGCAAAAGGTGACAGGTAACAGGTGACAGGTGACAGTTATCAGTTATCAGTTATCAGTTATCAGTTGAACCTTAATTTTTTGTTCACTTGATTTTTTCACTTTCTTGTTTAAAGTTATGACAATCAAACTTACAGTTCCGGGAATGGCTTGTTCTGCTTGTGCCAACAATATTACCAATGCAGTTAAAGCCGTAGATGCTAACGCTAATGTGGAAGCTGATCCCAAAACCAAACTTGTCAATGTCGATACTCAAGCTTCAGAAACTGCTATTAAAGAAGCTTTAACTGCTGCTGGTTATCCTCCAGCTTAATAGTTAGGGAGATGGGGAGAAATTTATTAGACCTATTCCCTATTCCCTATTCCCTATTCCCTATTCCCTACTCTAAATTATGAATAATATTACTCTCAAACTCAAAGGAATGAGTTGTGCTTCCTGTGCTAATAATGTGGAACAAGCTATACTTGCAGTTCCTGGTGTGATTGAGTGCAATGTTAATTTTGGTGCAGAACAAGCAACAATTAATTATGAACCAAAACAGACTAATTTAACAGAAATTAAAGCTGCTATTGAAGATGCTGGTTATTCATCTTTTTCTATGGTAGAAGCACAGGGTGAAGATGATGTGGCACAAGTCCAGAAAATAGCAGAAGAACAAGAATTAAAGCTTAAATTATGGACAGGGGGGATAATTAGCACATTCCTGTTTGTCGGTTCTTTACCGATGATGACAGGGTTAAAATTACCTTTTATTCCTGATTTTTTACATCATCCTTGGTTGCAGTTAATATTAACAACTCCGGTGCAGTTTTGGTGTGGAGGTTCGTTTTTTAGAAATGGTTGGAAGTCTTTAAAACACCACACCGCAACGATGGATACTTTAATCGCTTTGGGTACTGGTGCGGCTTATTTTTATTCTGTAGTGGTTACGCTTTTCCCTAGTTTTTTTATTTCCCAAGGTTTAGAAACTCATGTTTATTATGAAGTTGCAGCAATGGTTGTCACTTTAATTTTATTGGGGCGGTTTTTGGAACATCGCGCTAGGGGACAAACTTCGGAAGCTATTAGAAAATTAATAGGTTTACAAGCAAAAACTGCTAGAGTTGTGCGGGATGGAAAAGAAATTGATGTTCCTATTCAAGATGTAATTATTAATGATATAATTTTGGTGCGTCCTGGGGAAAAAATTCCCGTTGATGGGGAAGTTATTGATGGTAATTCAATGGTTGATGAGGCGATGGTAACGGGTGAAAGTTTACCTGTGAAAAAGCAACCAGGAGATGAAGTTATTGGGGCGACAATTAATAAAACTGGTAGTTTTAAATTTAAAGCAACTAGGGTAGGTAAGGATACTTTTTTAGCACAAATTGTGAAATTAGTCCAAGAAGCTCAAGGTTCTAAAGCTCCTATTCAAAGATTAGCAGATCAGGTAACAGGGTGGTTTGTTCCTGCTGTTATTGCTATTGCGATCGCAACTTTTTTGATTTGGTTTAATTTTACAGGTAATTTTACCCTTTCTCTGATTACAATGGTGGGTGTTTTAATTATCGCTTGTCCCTGTGCTTTGGGTTTAGCTACTCCTACTTCTGTAATGGTAGGAACTGGTAAAGGTGCGGAAAATGGTATTTTAATTAAAGATGCCCAAAGTTTAGAATTAGCACATAAAATTAAAACTATTGTACTTGATAAAACCGGGACTTTAACTCAAGGTAAACCCACAGTTACAGATTTTGTGACTGCTAAAGGTACAGCTAATCAAAATGAAATGAATTTATTAAAATTAGCTGCATCTGTAGAAAGAAATTCTGAACATCCTCTAGCGGAAGCTGTGGTAAAATATGCCGAATCTCAACAAGTTAATTTAACAGAAGTTACGGATTTTTTAGCTGTTGCTGGTTGTGGTGTACAAGGTATTGTTAATCATCATTCAGTGCAAATTGGGACAGAACGATGGTTAAATGAATTAGCAATTAATACCGATGCTTTGCAAGAATATAAAATTGCTTGGGAAACCGGAGGAAAAACTGTCATTTTAATTGCTGTTGACGGAGAATTAGCAGGAATAATGGGTATTGCGGATGCTTTAAAACCTTCCTCAACAGCAGCGGTAAAAACATTGCAAAAGATGGGTTTAGAAGTGGTAATGTTAACAGGAGATAATCAACCTACTGCGGAAGCGATCGCTCATCAAGTTGGTATTTCTCAAGTTTTCGCTCAAGTCAGACCTGATCAAAAAGCTGCT
Organism: Sphaerospermopsis kisseleviana CS-549; assembly: GCF_028329225.1. Classification (NCBI taxonomy): domain Bacteria; kingdom Bacillati; phylum Cyanobacteriota; class Cyanophyceae; order Nostocales; family Aphanizomenonaceae; genus Sphaerospermopsis; species Sphaerospermopsis kisseleviana. The sequence continues at coordinate 53,701 of NZ_JAQMTI010000178.1, forward strand.
ATTGTAAAATCATTACAATCCAAAATCCAAAATCCAAAATCTAAAATTGTCGCAATGGTGGGGGATGGTATTAATGATGCACCAGCGTTAGCGCAAGCAGATGTAGGAATAGCTATTGGAACAGGTACAGATGTGGCGATCGCTGCAAGTGATATTACTTTAATTTCTGGAGATTTGCAAGCAATTGTCACCGCTATTCAACTTAGTCGCGCTACCATTAATAATATTCAGCAAAATCTCTTCTTTGCTTTTATTTATAACATCATTGGTATCCCTGTTGCGGCTGGTATTCTTTACCCTATTTTCGGTTGGTTACTTAACCCCATTCTTGCAGGTGCAGCAATGGCACTTTCTTCCGTTTCTGTAGTTAGCAATGCTTTAAGATTACGTAAGTTTCAAGCAGGAGTTAATTAAATGTTAAATAAAACATTAACTCAAAAATTCAATCAAAAATTCAATCAAAAATTCAATCAAAAAATCCTGTGGGTAAGTCTTGCTTGTTTAATGTTATTAACATCAAGTCCAGCAACAGCAGAAAATTCCTATTCACATTCACAGCATAATCAAAATCAACAGTTTCAAATTATTCAGCAACCTTTAGAATTAAAATTTGCAGTAACTATTGCTGGTTTAGGTTTAATAGGTTTAGAATTATGGTGGTTTATTTTTAGTAAATCAGAGGTAGGAAGGTAGGAAGATAGGGAGTTTAATAACCCAATTACCAATCACCAATTACCAATTACCAATTACCAATTACCAAATTTATTTCTGAATAATTGGACAAATAGTATCTTCAGGTTTGATTTCTGTATTTTGCCAACCGGAAAGTAATTGATTAATTTCTGAGCGTAAAGTTAATAATTGCTCAATTTGATGATCAATCTGTGATAACTTTGCTTGCAGTTTTTCTTGAATTTCACAACAAGGGGGTTTACCGTGATCATAAACTTCCAAAATATCTTTAATTTCTTCTAAACTTAAACCCAAATGTTGCGCTCTTTTAATAAAAGATAATCGAGTTAATACATCAGAAGAAAATTGTCGATAACCTCCTTCAGTACGTGCTGATGCTTGAATTAAACCTAAACTTTCATAATAACGAATTGTTCTAATAGGAACACCACTTTTTTCTGTTACCTGACCAATTAAAAGTAGTTGTTTATCTTCAATTAACACAGCAGATTTTCCCAACTCTTGTTTTGATGATAACATAAGAATGGGAATAGGAAATAGGGAATAGGGAATAGGGAATAGGGAATAGGTTAACAATCTTACCCAATCACCAATCAGCAATTACCAATTACCAATTACCAATTACCAATTACCAATTACCAATCACCAATGAAGTACCGAAAATAACCGTTTTTATTTGCTGGGTGTGATATTTCTAGATTACCCCCTTGACTATAAGTATAAATCTAAAAATGAACGTCAATTCAGCAAATTTGAACCATACTAGAAAACCTAAGATTTTCAATCAACCAGAACGTTTTATTGAAGGTTGGTATTGGGTAATACCTTCTAAAAAGTTACGAGTTGGTGAAGTTAAACCCGTGACAATTTTGGGTAGAGAATTAGTAATTTATCGTGGTGAAGATAAACAAGCTGTGATTTTAGATGCTTACTGTCCTCATTTTGGCGCTCATCTGGGAGAAGGAACAGTAGAAGGTAATGAAATACGCTGTTTTTTTCATCATTGGAAATTTGACTCTGAAGGTTTTTGTGTAGAAATTCCTTGTTTAGAAGAACCTGTTAAAGTTAAAGCTAAAAGTTGGCCTACTGCTGAACAATATGGGTTAATTTGGGTTTGGACAGGAGAAACACCACAACAACCTTTACCGTTTATTCCTGAGTTGGAAATGGAAGAATCTGACAGTGCTTTGAGTGCAAGATTTATCACCAACTGTCACCCTAATGTTTTTATGATTAATGCTATTGATGCTCAACATTTTAACACAGTTCATAAATTACTATCAGAGTTTAATTTTGAAAAACAAGAACTCAATGAAAATGCCATTACTTTTACTAATACTACCCAAGAAAGTCCAGACTTTTGGTTAATAAAATTGATTCGTCCTTTTTATAAAAAACCTGTTCATTATCATCTTTGTTATTGGTATGGCATGACAGGAATGATTACAATTAGTTTAGATTTTTTACAATTTCATCTTATATTTGCTTCCCGTTTAATAGAAGCGGGTAGAGCAGAAATAATGACAATATTAATGACTAAAAAACGCTTGGGTATTTTCGGTAGATTACATAATCGCTTGGTTTTATGGCTGAGTAAATTTGTGGCTGAAGACTTTATCAAAGACGACAACAAAATTTTTCAAACTATTCAGTTTAATTTAAAATATCCTATTGACCTAGATCAACCCATAATTCAATTTATTGACCATTTAGAAAGACAAAAAGCTTTAAAATGGGGAACTTGGTATATAGATAGAATGAATGACGGTGAAGTGAGAGAAATAGAGAAACGCCCAAAACGGGAAAAATGGCACGATGAATTAGTTAATGATTGAAAATTCACCATTTTCACAATAAAAATGAAGTGGTTTGTTTTGCCACTTCATCAATTCCCAGGTAGAACCTTAGTATTGAGTATAACGACTACACAATTTTCAAATAGTATAAGATCAAACAGAATTGAAAATTCTCTTCATGCCAGTGAACAGGGTATTGAGGAGTTATGTCGATGAATGATAGCAATGGCGCATTTTGTCAATGTCCGTTATTGCTAAATTTAAATACATTTGCTGTAATTCTGTGGATAGATTCGGGTTTTTGATCAAATGTTCTATCCTGCTTTCCAACAGAGAAATCAGGGTATTTAAGTTTTCCTTGGGAACTGGATGTTGTGGTTGTATTTGCCAATCTGGTTGTTGAGGTGGTTCTGGGGAATTAGTTTGGTTGCTGAGATATTCTGCTTTCTCAGCTTGTAATTGCGCTACATTTCGCTGTAAAGTTTCTATGACTCCATACATTTCTAAGGGATCAAATATCCGCAACAAGCTGGTTTGAGTCACTATTCCTAACTTTGATCCCCAATCCCAGGATACAACTAATCGTTGTACTCGCCGCTGCTGCATTTCTTGATGGGCTGACCATAGGGAATCTTCTGGAGTTAGCAAAAACAAGGGTGTACTCATCGCTGTTTTTGCCTCAATTTGGTCTAAATTTAACCCCAATGCTTGAAATTGCACAATGTCTCTTTCGGTAACAATTCCTACAGGCTTAACAGCTTGCAGAATATTATTCCAGGAGTCTGTTTTGGTTATGACTATACAACTCACTTTATGAGTTGCCATCATCTGCGCCAAGGTGAGTACAGAAGTTGTTGGTGGTGCATGGATTACCTGGGTTGTCATTACCTCTGACACTCGCCTCATTTTTAGTAGGTTTGTGGGGCGTAAAATTTGTCTAATACTTTCTGGGGAAATAATTCCTAATACCTCTTTGTGTTCATTGACGATTACCAAATGGCGAATACGATACCGACGAAATAAAAACAGTGCGGCAAAGATGTCCTTAAATGCAGTTTCTGACAGGGTAATTACTGGATGCGCCATGACATCAGCTATTTTTACCCTAGCAAAATCCGTACCCGCAGCCGTAAATCTCACAATATCTCGTTCTGTAAAAATACCTAATAATTCCCTCCCTTCCATGACTAGTACACAGCTGGAGCGTGTACCTTGCATGGAATTAAAGGTAATTCCTGCATCAAAATCCGGTAATAAGCAACTATTACCTCGTGTCTGATTCATTAAATTTACAACTTCCATCAGGGAAGTATGGGGTGCAACCACCAGTGGTTGCTTATCTATTGCATCTTCCAGGCAGGGAACGCCAATGAGTGGATCATCAATTTGCATAGATTATTCGGTCTAGATTATAAATGGTAAAACTAATTATGAAGTTTTGTAAATTTATTAGCAATAAATATATTAAATTCTGCAAAATATATATATAATACGAGAGATGTAAAAGATAAATGGGAGAAAAGCTTGCTATATAAAGGCTATAAGCTGTAAAAGGTAAATTAGCGTTAAAGATTTAAACTGGGATATCTAAGGGCCGATTGCCAGATAACTGGAGAGGAAAAGGAAGAGATATGAGGTATATGGCTCTATTGAGAGGCAATATCTACATCAGTCCTCACCCATGCCAGAAATTCGTTGCATTTTGCCATAAAGCCTGTCTAAAACCCTTTTCACGGACACAGGTTGCCACTGATGTCCTCGCTTGGTGGTATATCCTTGCTGATTGAGCCAAGCAGCAATTTGTGGTAGTGATTTTCCTGACTTGTGATGACGGCGAATTAATTCAATAATCTGTTGTTCAGCGGGATTGTCTACTAATTCACCATTAACTGATTGCTGACCAAAAGCGGGTGAACCATAGCCAGCATAGCCGCCACTGACAGCTTTTGCTTTCCGGGCTTGGTTGAGTTTTTCCCAGAGGGATTGGTTTTTCGATTCTTCAGCAGCCATTGTTTTCAGAATTTAATTACCTTTGTCAACATGGTACATCAATTACTGGTGATTGCTGGTAAATGAGTCAGATTTTTCAGGCTTTTCAAGATAGGGGGTGTTTGAATGCGATTGATTTTGCTAGGAGTGCCGGGTAGTGGCAAAGGTACGCAAGGGGCAATACTGTCCAGCCAATGGCAAATTCCGCATATTTCCACTGGTGAAATATTACGTCAGGCGATCGCTAATCAAACTGCTTTAGGCTTGAAAGCAAAAGCGTATGTAGAAAAAAGTGAATTGGTTCCAGACTATTTAATTTTTGATCTCATCCGCCAACGCTTAACTGCTCCATCTACTCAACGAGGTTGGATATTAGATGGATTTCCCGGTAATTTATCCCAGGCTCAGTTTCTTGATCAACTCTTAGCAACTTTAGGACAGTCTTATAACCGAGTTTTCAGTTTTTATGTGCCAACAGATGTTTTGGTACAAAGGTGGCGACAAAGGGGGCGTTCAGATGACCACCCTGAACTTATTTGTAAGCGAATAGAAGTTTATCAAGAGCAGACTGCACCCGTGATTCAGCATTATCGCCAGCAAGGATGTTTAACAGTGATTAATGGTGATCGCCCTGTGGAAATAGTGACTCATTTTTTACAAACTTCTTTTTCTGATTTGAGTTTAACAATTCAGCAAAAAACTGTGAATACTAGCAAAAGACTAATCAACAAAGAACGACAAATCTTATCGGACTAACAGCAAAACAAAGCAGAGAAAATGAGTATTTTATGCGTAAGCAAAGAAAAATTAAAAGACTGAAACTTTTATTTCATCAAGTTTACAGCAATTCTGACCTCAGCTTTTTCTCAATAGAGAAATTAACTCATTGCCATCCCACCTTATCTTTTACTGTTTTCCCTTTCACAACCACCACTCAAAATTGAAAAAGATTAAAAAAGGAGTTGATATGACAACAGTTGAATATATCCAGGAAACAGAGTTCAAATCACTATTAAGTGATAACGAAATAGTTGTACTAGACTGCACAGCAACTTGGTGCGGACCTTGTAAAATGGTTAGTCCTTTAATGGATAAACTCGCTGATGAATACACAGGTCGTGCCAAAGTAGTCAAAATAGACGTGGGTGAAAATCAAACTTTTGCCAAACAATTTGGTATCCGCAGTATTCCCGCAGTTATGTTTTTCAAGAACGGTGACTTATTGGAAAAAATTGTTGGGATAGCTCCTTATGAAAAATTCAGCACAGCTGTAACCAATATACTTTAACCATTATTGAGGCAATTGCTTTATGCAGAGAGCGCAGATAGTTCGATGTCCTAATTGCGGTAGTGAGGCACAGCGTCAGTTTGCAACTGATGAACACCTAACTCACACCCATTGTTTAGCTAATCAAATTATCCGTACAGAGTGTCTAGTTTGTGACTACCTGATGGTGATGCGCTCTCTGGATGGAAGTGTAATTGAAGCTTACGCACCTGGAATACCAAGCAGTTTTAAACCTTCTACCACATCTAATACTCCTTCGGAGATTCGTGAGGAGCAAATGCTAGTGATCAGAGAGTGTACTTTATTCACCCTCATTTTTAGACATTTACCAGATCAAAATCCCACAGATTCATACTCATTGCTTTAAGGATTTCAACCATGATGAAGGCTGAAGATATAATGACCACAAAAGTGGTAACAATTCGTGGTTCAGCGACAGTAGCAGAAGCAGTAAAACTGATGAAAGATAATAAACTGCGCTCTATCGTTGTCGAACCACGCACAGACAACGACCCCTATGGCATAGTCACAGAAACTGACATTGTTTACAATGTTGGTGCCTATGGCAAAGACCCCAAACAAGTGCGAGTTTATGAAATTATGACCAAGCCTTGTATTGTAGTTAATCCTGAGCTTGGTGTAGAGTATGTAGCGCGTTTGTTTGCCAATACAGGTATTCGTCGCGCTCCTGTAATTAAAGGTAAATTGTTAGGAATTATATCAATTACTGATATCCTCAGAAAAAGTGACTTTGTGGAAAATCCCAAAAGCACTTTTGAAATGTATTGTGAAGAATTTCCCAACGCTCCAGAGGCAAGAATTTACGAAGATTAAACATCAAAATTCATTTTTTTGTACTTTTTGCACAGGTAACTACACTCATTTACCAAAGATAAAAATCTGAAAACATCTCAGGAATGAGTGAAAAAAATCATCAACATCCGCAAATTAACCCGAACAATTTTTCCAACCAACTATTGACAGGAAATTCTAAAAATATGATGAAAGCAGAAGACATAATGACCACAGAAGTGATTACAATTCGTGGTTCAGCAACAGTAGCAGAAGCCGTGGATTTGATGAAATATAAAGGATTACGTTCTTTAGTTGTGGAACCACGCACAGAAAACGATCCCTATGGCATGGTAACAGAAACTGATATCGTCTATAAAGTTGCCGCTTATGGTAAAGACTCCAAACAAGTGCGAGTTTACGAGATTATGACCAAGCCTTGTATTGTAGTCAATCCTGAGCTTGGTGTAGAGTATGTAGCGCGTTTGTTTGCCAATACACGTATTCGTCGCGCTCCCGTAATTAAAGGTAAGTTGTTAGGAATTATATCAATTACTGATATCCTCAGAAAAAGTGATTTGTTTGATAATCCAAAACCCATATTTATTGAGGATGAAATAGAAGCTGCACGGGAAGAAGCTAGAAGAATTTGTGCAGTGAAAGGAGATACTTCTCGTGAATGTGCAGCAGCTTGGGATATTGTAGAAGAACTACTGGCAGTGGCATCTGATCAGCGGTTAGTCAAGGAAATGACGGAGTCTTAACTATTAAATCAGATGTGATATGACTCCAGTCGATCGCATCTGCTCAATTATTTGACTTATTTGATATCCTCCCTACTCTATCAGGGTAGGGATTCTGGGATCAAAAAGTTTTTCCTCTTTGCATCCTTCCTTGGATCTTAATGTGAAAAAATCATGATCTTGGCGGGCAAAATGCCCACCTTAAACACCCTACTTACCCAAAACCTGCTGCAAAGCCTCAACCAACCGATCCACATTTTCAGGGCGACTATTAAAACCCATCAAACCCACACGCCAAACTTTACCCGCTAACTCTCCCAAACCACCACCAACTTCAATATTATGCTCAAGTAATAACTGCTTTGCTACGGCTTTTCCATCCACTCCATCAGGAATACAAACAGTAGTTAAAGTTGGTAAACGATATTCCTTAGCAACGTGCATTTTTAAACCGATACTTTCCAAACTTTCCCACAAATATTCAACATTTTTTTGATGCCGTTGCCAACAATTTGTTAAACTTTCTTCCGCTACTAAACGCAAAGCTTCCCGCAAACCATAATATAAATTAATCGGTGCTGTATGATGATATATGCGTTCATTACCCCAATATTTTCCTAACAACAACATATCTAAATACCAGTTGGCCACCTTAGTCTCCCGTTTCTGCAACTTTTCCATTGCACGGGGACTCATAGTAAAAGGAGATGCACCAGGAGAACAACCTAAACCTTTTTGACTGCAACTATAAGCTAAGTCCACACCCCACTCATCTAAGAAAATAGGAACACCACCCAAGCTGGTGACAGTATCCACTAATAACAAAGTTCCATATTTGTGACACAACTCCCCCACATCTTCTAAAGGTTGACGTGCGCCGGTGGAGGTTTCCGCATGAACTAATGCTAAAATTGCCGGTTTATGGGTTTCTAACGCTGTTTTAATTTCATCTACGGAAAATACCTGTCCCCAAGGTTTCGTAATAGTGCGTACATCTGCGCCATATCTTCCCGCCATATCTACCAAACGATTACCGAAGTAACCAGCAACACCAATTAAAACCACATCTCCCGGTTCTACAGTGTTAGCTAGGGTTGCTTCCATCGCTGCTGTACCCGTACCACTCACGGCGATAGTGTGGGGGTTTTCTGTTTGCCAAACGTAGCGCAATAAAGATTGTATTTCATCCATTAAGGCTAAAAATGCCGGATCTAAATGCCCTAAAGGTGTGGTATTCATAGCTTGCAATACCGCAGGATGGGCGTTAGATGGACCAGGACCCAGTAATAAACGGTTGGGAACTTCTAAAGGTGAAAGTTGTAACTTTTGACTGTCGTTGATAGAAATTGTCGATGTCATAATTTATTTGAGGCTAAGAGGCTAAATAGTTATTACAGCTATCAAGCCAATTTTACTCCTGACTCCTGACTCCTTGATCTCCTGCAACTTCAAGATTATCTATCATTCGTGGGAAGATGCGATCGCCTCCGGCGCTGCGCTCCGCGCAATCGCTCTTAATTCTTAAAGTGGATATAACTAGCTGTAGTTGAAGCCTCATGAGCCAAAAACGTTCTAGCTTAAAACCATTACAAAGGAAAAATCGCACACTCAGGCGCAGATTAAACTTGAAAGGAGAAATAGCCTTAGCCCTAGCCCCAACCGCAATTGTACTGTTAGTAATGGCTTTTGTGGAAACTCTCACCCAACAATGACAATGAACTTAATGAACTAAAGTAGTCCGAAAATGTCCATTTTCTTGAGCAAATTTCTCTTTGAGAATTTGTTTATAAACCGCTTCATAACCATCAGTCATTTGTTTGATACTAAAATGCTTTTCTACATATCGCCTACAAGCATAACGGTTTAATCTTTCTATTTGCTCAATAGCCTCAATACACTCCTGAATATTATTGCACAAAAAACCTGTTTCCCTATCAGCAATTACTTCGGGAGTTGAACCCATTCGCATCGCAATTACTGGTGTACCCGATGCCATTGACTCTACCATTACCAAACCAAATGGTTCTCTCCAAGTAATAGGAAATAAAGTGGCATAAGCAGAACCCATGATAGTATTTTTTTCTGCGTGGTTAGCTTCACCTAAATATTGAATTTGCTTACCATCAATCTGGGGTTTAATTTCCTGCTCAAAATATTCTATATCCACTCTATCTATCTTACCGGCTATTTTCAACTGCCAACCAGTTTTTTTGGCAATTTGAATTGCTAAATGTGTGCCTTTTTCTGGCGATATTCTGCCAACGAATGCTAAATATGGTGGATCTACAGGTTGAGGATAAAACTCATAACTACTCACATCAATTCCATTGTACACTGTTGATATATAATTTAACCCTAACCTGGGTTCTCTTTGGGCATCAGAAATACTCACATAAGGCTGTTTTTTGGCATATTTAAAGATTTTTTCGTTGTCAGGTGTAAAAATACCATGCAAAGTGTGAACTGTGGGAGTTTCTACCAACTTTGTGTATGCTAAAGGTGTGTGTCCTGCATGAGAATGAATAATATCAAATTCTGCGGATTGCTCATAAACTGAAGCTAGATTTAGCAACTCATAAATACTGTAATCTTTGACGGTATTATCCAATCTTAAAGCCCGCGGATGAACTGATACTAACTTAGCCAGAGTCAGAGAATCTCCTGATGCAAATAATGTTACTTCATGTCCTCTTTTGACTAATTCATCTGTTAACAAACCCACGACTAATTCTATTCCACCATAAGCTGGAGGTGGTACTCTCTCCCACAGTGGAGCAACCTGGGCAATTCTCATTATTAACCCCCTAACAATTAAGAATTTACTTGAAAATCACTGACAAAAAAACTGGTAAATATTAACCTAATACTGTTACTCGCTTCACAATTTTATGCTGGATATTTGATATCTTTTGTCTATCTTAGGTAGGGATATTTTCCTCTACTTTAGAGGTAAATTAGTAATTTTAAGGAATCAGAATTTCCAGGAGTCAGGATGTTTTTCATTATAAATGATGAATTATCAATTATCAATTATCAATTATCAATTATCAATTATCAATTTTTATCACAGGTTATTTTCCTGTAAGGGCGAAGCATTCGGGCGAACAATTATCAATTTTTATCACAGGTTATTTTCCGAATGCCTGTCTGCCGACAGGCAGGCTTCGCCCCTACTTCGCCCCTACGACTCCTGACTCCTGACGATGATATAATCTCATACAATAATTAAGCACTAAATATCAACATGAATATCCCTCACCCAAGTAAAAAAAAGTCTATGACATGGCAGGTAGTTTTTTCCATATTGGTATTTGTGTTTATGTACCTGCCTATCCTGGTACTAGGCTTTTATAGCTTTAACCAGTCACCTTACAGCGCAAGTTGGCAAGGATTCACTCTAGAATGGTATCAAAAACTGTTCACAGATGCTCGCATTTTATCAGCTGTAAAAAACAGTTTACTAGTAGCCTGTAGTGCAGTTGCTGTTTCCGCAGTCTTGGGAACTATGATGGCTGTAGGGTTGGCACGTTATAATTTTCCTGGGAAAACATTGTATCGTGGTATATCGTATTTACCATTATTAATTCCTGATATTGCGATCGCAGTTTCTACCCTTGTTTGTTTAGCTGCTTTTGCCATACCTTTAAGCATCTGGACAATTGTAGCTGCACATATAGTTTTTTGCCTAGCCTACATCGGTTTAGTAGTATCATCCCGACTTAATAACCTCGATCCCCACCTAGAAGAAGCTGCACTAGACTTAGGTGCAACCCCTATTCAAGCTTTTATAAAAGTTGTCTTACCCCAATTAATGCCTGGTATTATATCTGGTTGCTTACTAGCTTTCGTCCTCAGTTTAGATGACTTTCTCATCTCCAGTTTTACAGCAGGTAGCGGTTCTAATACCCTACCAATGGAAATATTTAGCCGCATCAGAACTGGAGTCAAACCAGATATTAATGCCCTTAGCATCATGTTAATTTGTATTACCGCTACTGTGGCAATTATCGCAGAATTAATTCGTGCTTCTGGAGAGAAACAAAACCAAAAATAATTATTAGGACTAATATTTCCTTATTTAAAGAATATTTGCGATCGCGAAATCAATCCTGAACTTGGTAAAATCGCTGGTACAACTGGGGAAACATGACAAAGTTACCCCCTAGCGTTGACACAGTTGATGATTAGACATCTCCGAAAAAGATGTAGGGACAATTCATGAATTGTTACTAGGAATGGGTTTCAGGTTACGCATATTAATTTTCGGACAGATCTATTATCAATGGTTGTGAGCTTTTTGTTGTCAAAAAGCTAGATGTTTATCGGTAGTGGGGATATGGCGATCGCCCTATCACACTTCATCAAACTTTATATTTGCTCAACATCAAATCGGTATAATCAGTTGTACAATCTCAGACCCAGCGATACAGGCGAATCTGATAGCAGCCTCAGCAATTCTGGCTGGGTTAAGATTAGAGCAAGACGTAATTTATAGTTTAGTGCGGAGAGACATCATGCAAGAATCTGTGATTTACCGTTCGATTCAGGAAGAAGCAGGAGCAAAAAAACAGAGAGAAATTGCCAATAATTTACTAAGAGAAGGTTTAGCGATTGAGATGGTTGCGCGTGTAACAGGCTTATCGCTCAAAGAAGTCCAACAAATTCAACAACAACTGAATGAGTCTCCACAGAATTAGTCCTAACTGTATGGTTATAGCAGCCTAACAAATCAGTTGCAGTACACTGATAAGAAAAAATGTTCATCTTTGATGATAAAGCGATCGCCCCTCACTGTGGTGTTGGCGATAGTTCCTTGAGGGGGAGATATTGAGTAGTCGAAAATTGCCCCTTGTTTATTCTCAATGAGGGTGAGTAGTTATTATGCTTAAACGTAATATCCATGACAAAATTTCTCTGATTTCCCTATCAAGTTTGTAATTAACACGGTCGGTTAATCGGTTTCTTTTTGGTCTTCCCACAATATGCGATCACCTTAGCAATTTTTAGGGGAAACCTGAAAAGAAACTTTTAAAAACTGCTGGGTAAAATGCTCATAATAACTATCACTATACAAAATATGACAATAAAAACTGCTAGAAAAATTATAAAATCTCTTTGA
>NZ_JAQMTI010000179.1:0-29944 GCF_028329225.1 Sphaerospermopsis kisseleviana CS-549
GGAAAATAACCTGTGATAAAAATTGATAATTTATCGCCCGAATGCTTCGCCCTTACAGGAAAATAACCTGTGATAAAAATTGATAATTTATCGCCCGAATGCTTCGCCCTTAGAGGAAAATAACCTGTGATAAAAATTGATAATTTATCGCCCGAATGCTTCGCCCTTACAGGAAAATAACCTGTGATAAAAATTGATAATTTATCGCCCGAATGCTTCGCCCTTACAGGAGTCAGGAGGAGGTTTGAAAATTTCTTTGCCCTCTCTGGAAATCTCAAAAAATGCACGCTTTTTCAGCTATACCCTTGAAAAACCTTGCACTTATTTTTGTGTTTATCACCCTGTAACCTTTGATATCTCTGGGTTTTACATTTATTCAGCATCCCCTAAATTAATGTCAGAAGTAGGGGATCTTTGAGTTATGCTATACTAACTTAAACGTAGTCGTTATGAGTTTGTATACTAGTATGACAAATTCCAAAGTAGAAAACACAGTAGAAAACTTAGTAATTATCGGTTCTGGACCCGCTGGTTACACCGCAGCTATCTATGCAGGAAGGGCAAATTTAAAACCCGTAGTATTTGAAGGTTTCCAAGCAGGTGGTTTACCAGGAGGCCAACTCATGACAACCACGGAAGTTGAGAACTTCCCAGGTTTTCCCCAAGGTATCACCGGACCAGACTTGATGGATAACATGAAAGCCCAAGCAGAACGGTGGGGCGCAGAATTATATACTGAAGATGTGATATCAGTTGATTTGAGTCAACGTCCTTTTACTATCCGTTCCCAAGAAAGGGAAGTAAAAGCCCATAGTTTAATTATCGCTACTGGTGCAACAGCTAAACGCTTAGGTTTACCAAGTGAACATCAATTTTGGAGTCGGGGAATTTCCGCTTGTGCTATATGTGATGGTGCAACCCCCATCTTTCGCGGTGCAGAGTTAGCGGTTATTGGTGCAGGAGACTCAGCAGCAGAAGAAGCTATTTATTTAACTAAATATGGTTCTTTAGTGCATTTATTAGTCCGTTCTGATAAAATGCGGGCTTCTAAAGCTATGCAAGACCGAGTTTTGAGTAACCCCAAAATTAAAGTACATTGGCACACTGAAGCGGTAGATGTCATTGGTAAAGGTAATATGACCGGTGTACAAGTTATTAATAAACAAACTGGGGAAGAAAGCACCATTCCCGCTAAAGGTTTATTTTACGCCATTGGTCACAAGCCCAATACAGAGTTATTTCAGGGACTATTAGAACTGGATGAGGTGGGGTACATTATCACTAAACATGGTGGTGTAGAAACCAGTTTAGAGGGTGTATTTGCAGCCGGTGACGTGCAAGACCATGAATTTAGACAAGCGATTACCGCAGCAGGTACTGGTTGTATGGCGGCCATGTTAGCGGAAAGATGGTTATCATCAAAGAATTTAATTCATGAGTTCCATCAAACCCAAATTGAAGGAACAACACCCCACCCAGAAACCCAGAAAGCAGAAACAGCAGCAGAATTTAATTTACAAGCAACAAGGCATAATGGGGGTTATGCTTTAAGAAAATTATTCCATGAGAGCGATCGCTTGTTGTTGGTAAAATATGTGTCTCCTGGTTGTGGTCCTTGTCACACCTTGAAACCGATATTAAATAAAGTCGTCGATGAATTTGATGGTAAGATTCACTTTGTTGAAGTTGACATTGACCAAGATCGAGACATAGCGGAGAATGCCGGCATCATAGGAACACCGACGGTACAGATATTTAAGAATAAGGAATTGGTAAAAGAAGTGAAAGGTGTAAAACAGAAAAGTGAATATCGACAGTTGATAGAAAGTAATTTGTAGGGACTGGGGACTGGGGACTGGGGACTGGGGACTGGTGACTGGTGACTGGGGAATGGGTAATAAATTTTATTTTTACCAATCACCAATTACCAATTACCAATTACCAATCACCAAACAAACAATATGATAACTATTCAAACCAAAGAATATAAATTATGATTCAAGCTTTACCTGAAACTAAATTAATAACTTTTGCCGAGTTTATAGAGTGGTATCCAGATACAGGAGTTCGCTATGAATTATATGATGGAGTAATTGTAGAAATGACACCACCAGTAGGAAAACATGAAGAAATTATTGGCTTTTTAGTTGAAGAAATAGTCACAGAATATAAACGTCTAAAACTTCCTTATTTCATTCCTAAAACAGCTTTTATCAAACCACCAGAAAAAGAATCAGGATACTTACCAGATATAATATTGTTAAATCGTTCTAATTTAATTAATGAACCTTTATGGAAAAAATCATCTACAATTAGTGAATCAGCTTCAATTCCTTTAGTAGTTGAAGTTGTCAGTACAAACTGGCGTGATGATTACCATAAAAAACTTGCTGACTATGAGGAAATGGGTATTGTGGAATATTGGATTGTAGATTATGCTGCTTTAGGTGGTAGAGTGTTTATTGGCAATCCTAAACAACCAACTATTTCACTTTATCAACTGATAGAAGGAGAATATCAAGTTAGTCAATTTAGAGATGATGATTTAATAATATCACCAACTTTCCCAGAGTTAAAATTAACTGCTAATCAAATTTTTCAAGCTAGTTTGTAAGAGTGTAGATTATAATATAATTTTCATGCCAGTATAGCAGATTGCAGATCAATGAGGTACAGATATTAATTAGACATCTCCAGAAAAGAAATTATGGAACTTATTTATGGGGGCAGGTCGAAGCTTATGGGATATCTAGATGTCTGATTTTTTCGTTAAATTATCGCCCATAAGCTTCGCCCCTACAACTTATGACAAATTAATACATTCTATTTTGGAGAAGTCTATTGTAAAACTCTTGTGGGGTGGGCATCCTGCACGCCCCTGTGTACCTCACTCAGATGAAATCTGCTGTATAATGTAAATATTCAGCCGTCATCAGGAGTCAAAACCATGCAAGAACAAATAACCGAGTATCAACAAGAACTAACAGAACGTATTTCCACATTGGTAGATAAATTATTTCAAGGAAGTAGTTTCTACAAAGTCAAATTAGACCAATATGAAATGACAGAAATGCTGATAGAATCATTTGGTAGATTGTCACCAGAGGAAATGAGAGCAATTAAAGAACATGATTTAACCAGAAGAATTGATAAAATTCTTGTGTTAGAAACTGTTGCAGGGACATTGAACGACTTATCACCCGAAGAAATAGCGATTTTTGATGCAGCGGTAGAAGGAAAATAACACTGTGAATTATTTACTAGATTCAAATTTTAATAGCAGCAACAGCAATTATCTTAGATTTAATTCTTGTTTCTAATGATTCCGATTTATCCAGAATTGAAGGACTTAAATTAGAAAATTGGTTATTGTAATACAGCAGGAGTCAGGAGTCAGGAGTCAGGAGTCATGAGTGAAACTGGCTTTGTGTATAGGTTTTAATTTTGATTCTGTACCTCATTGATATGCAATCTGCTGTATATAGGAAAATCCAAAATCTAAAATCTAAAATCTAAAATCTAAAATCGAATGACTATTACAAAAAGCCGCATACCAAGATTTTTAAACTTTGCTAAATCTAACCTATCCCAGCGATTTATGTTGATAGGTTTAGCAATGACTTTATTTTTTATCTTTTTAGCCTTTTTTGCCCCAGTTTTCCAACAGTGGGGATGGTTACAAAACCCCAAAGAATTTTTAAGTAACCCTATTCATGACGCACCTTCTTTAAAACATTGGTTTGGTACAAGTCGCTTGGGTTATGATGTCTTTTCCAGAACAATTTTTGGCGCACAAGCAGCACTGCAAGTAGTTATTTTAGCCACTGCATTAAGTATGATTGTGGGTGTACCCTTGGGAATGGTAAGTGGTTATTTAGGAGGAAAATTAGATAAAACTTTATTATTTCTCATGGATAGCATTTACACTTTACCGGGTTTGCTGCTATCTGTTACCTTAGCTTTTGTGGTAGGGAGAGGAATATTAAATGCGGCGATCGCCATTAGTATTGCTTACATTCCCCAATATTATCGCGTTGTGCGTAACCACACCGTCAGCGTTAAAACCGAAGTCTACATCGAAGCAGCGCAAGCAATGGGCGCTTCTACCTGGATTGTATTATCAAGATATCTATTTTTCAACGTTATTCAAAGTGTCCCCGTCCTCTTTACCCTTAACGCCGCAGATGCCATATTAGTATTAGGTGGTTTAGGCTTTTTGGGTTTAGGACTACCCGAAGATGTACCCGAATGGGGTTATGATTTAAAACAAGCTCTGGAAGCACTACCCACAGGTATTTGGTGGACCACCCTTTTTCCCGGTTTAGCAATGACTATCATGGTAGTAGGGTTATCACTACTTGGTGAAGGGTTGAATGAGTTTGTCAATCCTCGTTTGAGAAGAGAAAATAGATGATTGGTGACTGGTGACTGGTGACTGGGTGAGAAAAACTAAGTCTTTCTCCTGACTCTTGATAACTAACAACAAAACTGAGATACTTCTGTGAACGATAAATTTACTTTAATTGCAGCTGCTACCGGTGGTTTAATGCTTTCCGTTGCTTTATCTGGTATATTAAAAGGCGCACCGCTGATAACTTCGGAAAAATCTCATATTAAGTCTTACACTGTTGCTAATGTGCAGATTCTTACTAAAAAGAATTAATTCCTAATCCATACTAACCATCGTTCCTGTACAAATTGCTCCCGTATAAGTTAAGCTAGGAGCAGTAATAGGATTATTAGCTAATGTTCCTGCAGTTTGACAAGCAACACTTACAGTAAGTCCACTTAAGAAAACAGTCACACCACCATTAAAACCTTTAAGCGCAGCAGCGTAATTAGCTACTGCTGTAACCGTAGTAGTATTAATATCTGCTGCAATGTTATAATTCTAATTATTGGTTACAGTAGGAATACCCAGTTGTAAAGTCTCTATATCCCCAGCGAAAGCTGAATTTTCCATTCTGTAAGCTTGTTGCGCTCTATTAAATGCGCCTATATAATTTTTAGCGTCTGATTGTTGTGCTTTTGCAGCTTGACTTAGGAAGGAAGGAAGAGCGATCGCTGATAGAATACCAATCAGAATAAATACAATTAACAATTCAATAATAGTAAAACCTGCATTAACTTGATTTTTGATCAGTAGATGCTGCATCAACTTAGCTTTTATGGTTAGTTTCATAGTGGTTTCTTTGGGGATGAGAGAATTTTTGTTACCTCTATGAATAAATTACCCAATTTAAATTATTTTTGTATACATAATAGTATATTTATAATATTTATAATATTTATTGTATTTATAGGATAGCTACTTTACATAATTTTAACATCTATCCGTTGCAATACATACACAATTTACATGTTGAATTTGCACAACAGTTTCCCAATAGGAAATATCTGTTTCTAAATCTCCTTGATTTGCTATTGCATAACCTAAGTTATAATATACTTCAGCTTGACTATCATCCCACTCTAAAATAGCCTCATAAATTTTTTGAGCTATGGCATATTTTCTGATATTCAAATATTCTTGACTTTGCTTTTTGAGAAAATCAATAAATTCGCTCAAAGCTTCATTATCATCAGCAAATTCTCTATTTGCAAAACCTGATAACCAAACTTCATGACATTTTTCTGCATCTACCAACAATAACCAAGATAATCCTAAATACCAAAATAAAGTAATATGATCAGGTGTTAAATCCAGACATTGTTCATAAATACTAATAGCCGTGGTAAAATCATCTTGTTGTAAACAAATATCTGCCTTTTTTTTAAGTTGATAAATATCCATAAGAATAAATACTTAATAAATTATTTCCTTGATTTTATACCAAAAATATGTGCAGCTACACAGAATCATGAAATCCATTAATTTATCAATCCCTATCCGCGTTTATCTGCGTTTATCTGCGTTAAAATATATTCTCATAAAATCAAGATTTAGGAATTAAACAGTGCAGCAAGTAATCGGTATAGACTTAGGTGGAACAGCAATTAAGTTAGGACGTTTTACAACAGATGGTAAATGTTTACAATCTATAACTGTGGATACTCCCCAACCAGCAACACCAGAAGCTGTATTATTAAAGATGATAGAGGCGATCGCTCAAATTGATCCAGATAATCAAAGTATAGCTATCGGTGTGGGAACTCCCGGACCTGCTGACGCTGCGGGCAGAGTTGCCAAAGTTGCCATTAATCTGGTAGGATGGCAAGATGTACCCTTAGCAGATTGGCTAGAAGCAAAAACTGGCAAACCCACTATCCTAGCTAATGACGCTAACTGTGCAGGTTTGGGAGAAGCTTGGTTAGGTGCAGGCCGTAGTTTTCAACATTTAATTTTACTAACTTTGGGAACTGGGGTTGGTGGTGCGATTATTCTTGATGGTAAATTATTTGTGGGACATCAAGGAGCAGCAGCAGAATTAGGTTTAATTACTCTTAACCCCGATGGTCCAATGTGTAATAGTGGTAATCAAGGTTCTTTAGAACAGCATACATCAATTGCCGCTATTCGTCGTCGCACAGGAAAAGAACCCGCAGAATTAGGTAAACTTGCCCAAAATGGTGATATTGAAGTCTTGACATTTTGGCAAGAATATGGTAAAGATTTGGGAATTGGTTTAACAAGTTTAATATATGTACTCACACCCCAAGCGGTAATTATTGGTGGTGGTGTAAGTGCGAGTTTTCAGTATTTCTTACCAGCAATGCAAGCAGAAATAGAAAAGCGAGTTTTACCAACATCCCGTTTAGGTTTACAAATTTTACCAGCAGAACTAGGTAATTCAGCGGGAATGGTAGGTGCTGCTAAGTTAGCTTGGGGACTGGTGACAGGTGACAGGTGACAGGTGACTGGGGAAGAAGCAGAGGAGCAGGGTGCAGGGTGCAGGGGGAAATTATTTGTATTTTCTCAGTCACCAATCACCAGTCCCCAATCACCAATCACCAAATTAGGAAACCTGCACTGGTTTAGATGTATTCTTACTGTGATGAGTACGGGAAATAGCAGCTTCCATGAAACCTTTAAATAAAGGATGGGGTGTACTCGGACGAGATTGAAATTCTGGGTGAAACTGACAAGCTATAAAAAATGGATGTTTGGGATATTCAACTATTTCTACTAACCTTCCATCGGGAGAAGTACCACTGACAACGTAACCAGACTCTAATAAAGCGTTGCGGTACAAGTTGTTAAACTCATAACGATGTCGGTGACGTTCATAAATGACTTCTTCTTGATATAAATCAAAGGCTATTGTACCCGGTTGCACTCGACAAGGATACAAACCTAAGCGCATTGTTCCACCTAAATCTACTACGTCTTGTTGTTCAGGTAAAAGATTAATAATAGGATTTGTGGTATAGGGGTCAAATTCGGCACTGTTAGCATCAGCTAAACCTTCAACATTTCTCGCCCATTCAATCACAGAACATTGCATTCCTAAGCATAAACCTAAAAAGGGGATTTGGCGATCGCGTGCAAATTTAATCGCGGCAATTTTGCCATCTATCCCCCGACTACCAAAACCACCAGGAACGAGAATACCATCCACACCTGCAAGATAATTTTCCGCTGACTCAGTTTCTAGGGTTTCTGAATTTACCCATCTTATTCGTAAATCACCGTAAGTAGAAATCGCCGCATGACGTAAGGATTCAACCACAGAAAGATAAGCATCACTTAAACGCACATATTTACCAACAATGGCAATTTCCACGCTGTATTTAGGACTATACATTCTTTCTACCATTGTTTCCCACTGACTTAAATCAGGCTGGCGTTGTTCCATTTGCAACAAGTCTAAAGTTTGTTGTGCCAGTCCTTCTTTTTCTAAAATCAGAGGTACTTCATAAATGCTACTAGCATCTTGGCAGGTAATCACACATTCTACTGGTACATCACAAAATTCCGATAATTTCTGTTTTAAACCCACACCGATGGGGCGATCGCAACGACAGACTAAAATATCTGGTTGAATACCAATGGATCTCAATTCTTTAACAGAATGTTGTGTAGGTTTGGTTTTCATCTCCCCTGCTGAAGCAATCCAAGGGAGAAGGGTGACGTGCATATACAAAACATTCTGTCTTCCCACCTCTTTCCGCAACTGACGGATAGCTTCTAAAAATGGTAGAGACTCAATATCACCCACAGTCCCGCCAATTTCCGTAATTACTGCCGCTGGATTAGTTTCCTTAGCAACTCTTAAAATTCGGTCTTTAATTTCATTGGTAATGTGGGGAATTACTTGTACAGTCCCACCATTATAATCTCCCCGGCGTTCTTTATTAATCACAGATTGATAAATCAAGCCAGTAGTAACACTGTTTAACCGGGACATAGAAGTATCAGTAAAACGTTCATAATGTCCCAAATCCAAATCTGTTTCTGCACCATCTTGGGTAACAAAAACTTCCCCATGTTGAAAGGGACTCATAGTACCTGGATCAACATTAATATAAGGATCAAGTTTGAGAATAGAGACAGAATAATCTCTAGATTTTAACAACCTCCCCAAACTTGCTGCTACAATGCCTTTACCAATACTGGAAACAACGCCTCCAGTTACAAAGATAAACTTAGTCATAGTATTTTCAATTTCTAGCAACTTCTAAAAATACATCCTGTCTCTTGAAGGATCAAGCGTGCGCCCAAGGGCTAAATTATGAAGTAAACATTCAGCTAATGCTTAAAGGTAAGCTACCTCGTCAGCTTTTAGCAGTCAGGTTTTTAACGGTTACGCCAAAAATCATGATTCGTTCATTTACTGATTTATCAAATATTCTGACCCCTGACTCCTGACTTCGGAATTTTCACTTTTTATGCTTCATTCTTTATCCTTTATTGCTCATTGTCTCACAGTCATTATCGTAAAATCTTCTGTGTTTTGCCGTGAAAAAACTCTTAGGATTAGTAGTATTTAACTGTCTGCTTACCTCCTCCGTTGCTTTTGCACAAACATCACTCCTAGTAGTTTTTCCCCCAACAAACTACCAAACCAGTAAAGAAAAAATATTTTTTATCGGTACTGCACCACCAGATGGAGAAGTTCTCATCAATGGTAGACTAATTAACCGCAGCAAGGCTGGTCATTTTTCTCCCAGTTTCCCTTTACAGTTAGGGGAGAATGTATTTAAGGTACGTTACCAAAATCAGGAACGAGAGATTAAAGTAACAAGGCTTTCTACTCAACCAGAATTACCACAAGGTTTAGGCTTTGCTAAAGATTCTCTGACTCCTGCTGTTGATATTGCCAAACTACCGGGAGAACTGATTTGTTTTGGTGCGGTTGCACCTCCTCAAGCTGGTGTTTCTGTCAAGTTGGCCGAACAAACCATTCCCTTATTACCACAACCACCACAGGCGCAATTACCTGCTAATTCAGGTGTACTAACCGGAAGAAATCAACCCACAACTTCTAGTCCTAACAAATATCAAGGCTGTACAACAGTGGCCAATGCTGCTGATTTAGGACAACCTCAATATAGTTTGACATTGAATGGTCAGACTATCACTGAAACTGGTAAGGGCAAAATTGAAATTCTTGCACCTGCACAGTTGCCAGTTGTGGAAGTGTCAGCAACATCAGGTGTTGCTCGCACAGGTCCTAGTACAGATTATTCTCGACTGACACCACTACCACAGGGAACAAGAGCGACAGTTACAGGTAGAGAAGGTGATTGGCTTCGCTTAGACTATGGGGCTTGGATCAATAGTAAAGAAACTAGAATTATACCAGGTGCAGTACCACCACAGACTGTAATTCGTAGTGTGGGATATCGTCGCTTGTCTGATAGAACAGAAATCAGGTTTCCTTTACAAATGCCCATACCTGTAAGTGTGGAACAGAGCGATGGACAAAGCCCCGCCTTCGGCGATCGCACTTTTAGTCTCACCCTTTACAATACTATTGCTCAAACAGACACCATTCGCCTGGATGATGACCCCTTAATTTATCGCCTGGATTGGCAACAGGTGAGTCCTAAACAGGTGAAATATACCTTTAACCTCAAAAACTTCCAACAGTGGGGATATAAGCTGAAATACGACAACACAACGCTGGTTTTGACCTTGCGCCATGCACCTAAGATTCACAACAGAAAACGCCTACCTTTATCTGGTATTAAGATATTACTTGATCCTGGTCACGGTGGTAAAGAGTCTGGTGCAATTGGTCCGACTGGGTATCCAGAAAAAGATGCCAACTTGGTAATTTCTAAGTTACTGCGGGATGAGTTGGTAAAACGGGGTGCAAAGGTGGTGATGACAAGGGAAGATGATCGGGATGTGTCTTTAGTGGAACGTCAGCAGATAATTGAAAAAGAAGAACCGGCGATCGCCCTTTCTATTCATTACAATGCTTTACCAGATGATGGCGATGCCGAAAAAACCAGAGGTTTTGGGACTTTTTGGTATCATCCACAAGCACATAGTTTAGCAATATTTTTGCAAAATCATGTAGTAAAAACATTGAAGAAACCTCATTATGGGGTGTTTTGGAATAATTTAGCCCTGACTCGTCCTGCTGCTGCACCTTCAGTATTATTAGAATTAGGTTTTATGATTAACCCCCAGGAGTTTGAGGAAATAGTCAACCCCCAAGAACAGAGGAAAATGGCGCGGACTTTAGCGGATGGGGTGACAGAGTGGTTTAAAGCTGCGAAGTAGAAAAGAGTTTCGCGCAAAGACGCAAAGGAAGAGAGGGGGAAGCATTCAGGCAACCAATTATCAATTTTATGACCAGGCTATTTTCCTGTAAGGGCGTTCGCGAAGCGTGCTGGAAGCATTAGCATTCGGGCAAGAAATTATCAATTTTATGACCAGGCTATTTTCCTGTAAGGGCGAAGCATTCGGGCAAGAAATTATCAATTTTATGACCAGGCTATTTTCCGAATGCTTCGCCCCTACTTCGCCCCTACTTCGCCCCTACGACTCCTGCTATATAGGAATTTTCACAGTAAAAGTTGTTCCTACACCCACTTTACTTTCTACAAAAATTTCTCCTTGATGTCGATCTACACATTTTTTCACAATTGGTAATCCTAACCCAGTACCAACAATACCTTCAACATTTTCCGAGCGATAATAAGGCTCATAAAGCCTCACCTGTTCCTCTGGAGAAATACCGATACCTTCATCTATCACTTGAAAAATAGTAGCATCCTGTTGAGCATTTAAAAACAAGTAAATTTTACCCCCTGGTGATGAATATTTGATAGCATTTAACAGTAAATTACTCAAAATAGAATATAGTAACTTTTCATCTAGATTAGCCCGAAAAGATTGACCATGTTTGATAAACTTAATAGTATGAGTTGTGCGACTAAACATTTGCACATCTTCCAGCAAATTTAAACAAAAATTTTCCACATTAATTAATTGAGGTTTATAATCTAGTTCACCTGCCTCCGCTCTAGTCAAAGTTAATATATCTGTTAATAGGTGATTCATTAACTTAGCAGAAGACTGAATCCGGTAGAGATTTTTTAACTCTTTTTCATCTACTAATTCTATCAAAATTTCCCTTAATAACTGACAAGATAGCAAAATTACACTTAAAGGAGTACGAAATTCATGGGAAATCATAGAAAATAACTGAACCTTGAGTTCACCAATCTTTTTTTCTTGAGCTAAGGAAGCTTCTAAAGATTTAATATGTTCTCGTTTCACCGATTGACTCTCAATTACAAAACATAAAATGCAAATTACTAACAAACTTAAAAAAGTTCCTATAATTTCCATGATTATTCGTAAGTGAATACCATTTTCTGACTGCTGGAGATAAGTTTTCAAGTAACTTTGTTCTTCCCCTTGAATTTCTAAAAATATCGTTATAATTTGCTCTCTGAGCTTAACACTAAGTTCGGTAATTTTATTTTGCCGTTGCCATGCGTTTTCATCTTTTTGATAAAGTTTTATAGATTCTTCTAACAGAGATAATCTTTGATTAAACAATGATTTTAAATTGTTTAACCTCTGTCTTTGATTGATATTTTTATGTATTTGAATATCTAATAGATTGAGGTCATTTTTAATATTATTGATAGCAGTTTGATAACGATCCAAATCTTGTTGACTGCCCAAAAATATATACCCCCGTCGTGCTGATTCAGCCACAGTCATTGCTGCATAAAAATCTGTCAAAGTATTGAGTGTTTGAGAAGTATGTTGAACTTGAGCAACATTTTCCTTAATTTCGGTAGTGTTGTTTAATGCAGCGAAAGTAACCAAAAGCATCAGAGATATAGCCAAAGAAACTCCCGCAGAAATCCAATTTACTGAAAAATGCAATTTCATAAATTACCTTTTTATTCAGATAGTCAATTTAAGTTAATATTTCCCTCATTACTTCATGACTTGCTGTGGAATAAGGAATAAATTATGCGAATTTTAATAGTTGAGGACGATATTCAACTGGCAGAAGCACTAATAGAAGCTTTAACCAGACGAAAGTATATAGTCGATGTTGCTCAAGACGGAGAAGCAGCTTGGCACGCAGCAGAGTCAATGAAGTATGATTTAGTGGTGCTGGATGTCACTTTACCAAAGTTAGATGGCATCAGATTTTGTCACCGCTTACGCACCACTAGCACCAACAGTCCAGCACATCGTAATTCAGCAGCACCCGTATTAATGCTAACTGCCCGTGATACCGTAGCCGATAAGGTTGCTGGTTTAGATGCCGGCGCAGATGATTATGTAGCAAAGCCCTTTGACTTAGAAGAATTAATGGCTCGGATACGTGCTTTACTCAGACGTGGTAGTGCTGCCAGTACAGTCAGTTTATCTTGGGGAAAGTTAACTTTAAATCCCAGCACTTACGAGACTACCTATGATGGTCATCTTATGTCCTTGACTCCTAAAGAGTATGCAATTTTAGAATTGCTGGTTGCTAATGGTAGAAGGGTATTGAGTCGTTCTAGCATCATTGAGCAGGTTTGGTCTGTTGATGACTCTCCAGTGGAGGAAACAGTAAGGTCACATATTAAAAGTATTCGACAGAAATTAAGAGCTTTAGGTGCGCCGGAAACTTTGATTGAAACTGTTCATGGTTTGGGATATCGTCTCAACTGATACAATTGATACAAAATTATAGGGAATTTGTTGTTAATCTGTTAAATGTAGAGGCGATTGATAAACTGTCTCTACCAGATTTTTATATCTCACAGGTTTCATTTATTAAATGCATTGTTAGAAAAGAATAAACTCACCATCATCATACAACTTTCTAGAAAAGTTGATCTGCACAAATTCTGCACAAATCTTGCACAGTAATTGCATATATAGGTTATATCCTGAGAGAGTAAAAATTCTTTTTGCTCAGGAAAGATTGGACTAATGAATTAGCATTTGAGTGATGATTGATTACTAAGAACAACAACAAAAACGCCTTTCCTCTATCTTCAAATCATGTATTAATCAAATTACTAGTTATCCAAGGTGCGTGAACTAAATCACATTATTTTCATCAAAGGAATAAAAAATGTTAACGAACATTGTAGACGATGGTCGTGGCAGTGGTAGGTTTACTCTAGGTGGTTTACCTTTTTGTGTGCCTGTGTAAAATTGGCATAGCAAACAACCCCCAAGCTAAACCAGTAATTAAACCAAAAGGAGTAACAATATAATTGTTAAAATCCCACAAACTAAAAACTTGCGCTGCTAACTCCAAAGGATAAGCCATCATTAACACACTAGCAAAAGCAGCACCGATCCAACCATATTGATGTAACCAGAAACGGTTTTTTCCCTGGGTAAAGATATACAAAATACGAGTAATTAACAACCCTGTAACCGTGCCATAACACCGCATACACACCGCCATAATGTGAGGTGGTGCTAACTCTAAACCCATAGTAGGTTGAGGACAGACATGATTACCCATAAAATAAATAATATCCGCAATACCTGGAAGTACAAACACACCAGACGCAGCAAGAAAAGGTGCAATAGGGGGACCAAACACCATTCCTACTAACAGGAAATCAGCAAAAAAACTCACCCAATTAATTTTTTTAATCTGTAAATCTCTTGATAAAATAACCCTTTGCATTTTTTCTCTGCGTCCTCTGTGTCCTCTGTGGTTCGTTTATTTGTGATTAACTAGATCCCCGACTTCTTAGATCAATTTCTGATTTTAGCCAAAATTAATAATAGAAGTCGGGTATCTTATCACTTGATTACTAATTATAGATCATCATCTGGATCTATCCCCATTGCTCGTAAACGTTCAGCTAATTTTGCAGCTTTAATTTCTGCTTGTTCTGCTCTTTGTTGTTGTTGTTCTGCTCTTTGTTGTTGTTGTTCAGTTCTCAATCTTTCTAACTGTGCTTCTTCCTTACCGACCAATAATAAATTACCCTGATTATCCCACCAACGCAACCAAACTTGATCGGGATTATTTAAGTAACTTCCTTGCCATAATCCTAATTCTACACCTAATGGCAGAATTGGATAATGTCCCCGTTCATTAGGTTGCATTTTGTGGTAAGAAAAATCTACCAAATGATAAACTTCTAAATTGCCACTATTAACTTCATAAATGGCATAGTAGGGAGCGCGGATAATGCGTTCATAAACCCAAAATTTACCAGGTTTTTCACCTGGTTGTAAACCCGCTAAAGGTGTTTTATCTCGTTCTTCTTCACCATTACCACTGGCTAATTCTATGACAATTAAAGGGGGAATATATTCCCGCCACAGAACATAAGAACGGCGGGTTTTACCATCTAGTCTGGGTGGAACATCAGGGACATAAAACCAATCTGGTGCTACTGTTCCCTTTTCCGGTGGTTCTGTTTCTCGCCAATAAATCCCGCAATCTTGACCTATACAAAATTGTCCATCGGGATGTAACTTTTGTAAAGTTTGAATAATTGAATCTGTGATGATTATGCTTTGGGGATGTTCTTGAAAGTTCTTCACGAATGTACCATCAGACTCCGGTAGTTGAGTATGATCAGGAAACTGTGGAGGTATGGAAATATCAGCCAGGGTTTCACTCATACTATTTAAAGGATTGCAGTAATCAGCAAAAGTGTAAGATTGGTTAGAATCAATTATTGGTTTTTTTCCATAGTTATTTTTTTCAGCTTCCATGTTTTCACAAGCTAATTTTGAGTTAATTATGTTTTTTCTTAGTTTTCTTTATATTATAACTCTCTGCGTTCTCTGCGCCTCTGCGTGAAAAAACAAAGACACAAAAACGCACAGAAAAAACCTTTGCGTCTTTGCGCCTTTGCGTGAGAAAATTCTTAACCTACATTAGCAACATAAGGACTCGTCAACTTATCCAACTGTTGAATTAACAAACTCAGAAACAAACCCACATCCGTAACCACACCTACAGACTCAATTGAACCGCGATCGCTCAATTTTGTCACCACCGCAGGGTTAATATCCACACATACCATCTTCACCCCTGCTGGTGTCATATTTCCTACACCGATGGAATGCAGCATAGAAGACAGCATCAAAATCATTTCCGCACCTTGAATGATTTGAGCATATTCCTGTTGTGCTAAAATCAAGTTCATTTGCGTATCCGGTAGGGGTCCATCATCCCGAATTGAACCAGCTAACACAAAGGGAACGTCATTTTTCACACATTCATACATCACACCGCTAGTAATTACCCCAGCATCTACCGCTTTAGTGATGCTACCAAAACGGCGAATGGCGTTAATTACCTTTAAATGATGTCGATGTCCACCACGTACAGCTACACCGCGTTTCATATCCACACCGAGAGATGTTCCCATCATATTTTGTTCGATGTCATGAACTGCGATCGCATTTCCCCCTAACAGTCCTTGAACATAACCTTCACGAATCAATCTAGAAAGATGTTCTCCGCCGCCCGTATGAATTACCACTGGACCAGCAGTGACAACTACTTTACCGCCAGCATCCCGAATTTTACGTAATTCCCAGGCTACTTGTTCCACCACTAATTCTACCCGTCTTTCACTGGACACACCAGAAGACATAAAGCTAAATTCCTGGGCGTTACGTTGTTCGCGGGATTCGGTTTTGCGGATGGTGCGGATACCTTGAACGTCAACTACTACCTGTTCACCAATTTCTAGATCACGCAAAATTTTACATCTAGCAACTAACCTATTGGCTGTACTAGAAATAGCGATCGCCCCATCCATGCGTTGATTTTCTACTTTCAGCCATTGTCCATTTACCCTTACTTCGGTAGGATAAATCGTACTGACATAGAAATCATCAGGAGCAACACCCGCTTGTAAAACTGGTTCGAGTTTTGCATCTCTTTCATCTTGGGGTAAGTCAACCGCACCCAAATCAATCAACTGGGATATAATCTCTTCCATCACCTCATGGGATGGTGCAGAAACCCTGACTTCTGCTGCTGAGGTGCTTTGACGTTGTTCTCCCAAGTTGAACTTGAGAACTTGGAAACTCCCCCCCATGTCTACGATCAAATCTAAAGCGCGGTTAATTAAACCCGCATCTAATAAATGACCTTCTAAACGAATTATCCGACTTTCGACTTGAGTTGTAGCGTGTACTTCTTCCCGTACAGGTTCAGTTACTCGTAAAGTTAAGCATTTAGCCGCACCACCAGCTTTGAGAAATTCAGTTAAAGGGGTTTCAATCACTTGAAAACCAACTTCCGCTAACCGTGATTTTAAACTATCACTGGCTTTGTTCATAATCACGATGCTTTCGATGTTCACCGCATTACAAGCAAAGTTAACTGCATCAGCTTCTGCAATGGCAATACGTTTTTCTGGTGCAACGCGCATTTCTATCACCCGGTTAGAGTAGGAGTCAAACGCACCGGGGTAATACAGCAAATACCCATTAGCTAGGGGACAGAAACAGGTATCAAGATGATAAAATCTTTCATCCATCAACCGCAGAGAAATCACCTCAATATCTAGCCATTTAGCCAAATAGGGGTGAGAATCTAACTCAGAACGGAAACCATACCCCGCCCATAACCAGCGCCCTTCCCTGTCTAAAAGCGCGTCACCAGCACCTTCAAAGGGTAAGTCTTTAGGAAGTGTGTAAACCTTAAAACTATTATTTTCAAACCACTGTTGAAAATACGGTTCTTCTCCTTGGCGTTCTTTATGTAAAAAACGGCTGAGAACCACATTTTCACCAAGAACTAAACCAGCATTGGCACTGAATACCATATCTGGCCAACCTTTTTGGGGTGTCACTAAATCGACAATGGCATGATCTTTGATAACATTGTATAATTTATTCCACTGTTCTACAGCGCGATCGCGTGATGATTTGTGAATATTCCCTTCCATCCACGGATTAATTACATAGTCTACATCGTAGTGGTCGGGAGCGCACATTAAAAACCGAATTTGGGAAACCATAAAAAATTTTACTTTGCTTTTCAGTAATCTCTTCTGGATACAGAGTTTTGGTGTTCTAAGTCTGTCAAATCTGCTACTTAATAGCTACCTTTTGCTCTTGGTAGGCTTTACAAGGATATCGTTTTTATTCTATTACTGCTATAGGGAAATAGAGGGGGAGGAGGGAAAAATGAATTGTGGGGGATGTAAACTACTGGCACTTACATTTTCAACTAACTCATACTGAGTTAATTTTTATGAAAATTTGTATTAAAAAAATAATTCATTTTATGTATAACGACTGATTGCAAAAACTTACACTGAATCTAAAATCATAATTGTCACAATTAAGCACTTACACACAGAAGAATACCTATTGCATGAAGCACACAGTCTGTTTGAGGATTTCCATATTAAAATTGTAGTATGACTTGATATTTACGAAATGGAGAAGATACCTATGTCAGCTAATCATATCTATCCACCAGAAATCAAAATTCTTAAAGAAGGAGAAGAGGTGCTGAATTTATGGCCTACAGATACAGGCTACCACGTTGTTATCAAAAATCAAAAAGGAGAAGTATCTGTGATGTCCATAAGTCTAGATGAGGATAAAATTCCCAGAATTAACCAAACTCCCAACTTAATTATTACTCACATGGATGAAGCTGGCATCGCAGAAGTAGTTACTAAGCAAGAAACACCAAACGGCACAGTAACAATGTCTAATTTCTAGAATATAGTGTCATGTAGTTTTGTATTTTGTATCCACTCAATCAAGGTGTTAACCATGTCCAATAAATCAGATAGAAATAGAGCGATTAATGTCAGAATTGATATGTTAACAGAAACGGAACAAGAACAGCTTGCGAGTGGAATTAAAAAACTAAAAAAGCAAATTGCTCCTGAAGCAAGAGGTACAATAGTTGAAGGTAATATGAAATCTCTTCCTGCTAAGGAATCGAAATTACTGGATTCAAGTGACAGTAATGAATAATTACTTTTAGTTATATGTTATGAATTAAATTTCATCCTCTCCTGTTCTGTCAATTAAAAATAAATAATTGAAAACATCTAGAATAGGGGAGGAAATAATTTTTGATTGATAAGTTATCAGGAACATCGAAATGGGAAAAAAAAGATCTTACGAACATAGAAAAGTGCAAAAGGAAGTAAAAGAAGTTGATGGATACCAGTGTATGGTTTGTGGAAAAATAACACAACAAGCGCATGGACATCATCTGATTCCTTACAGTGAAGGAGGAGAGGCTGACCTGCAAAATATGATCACTTTCTGCCCAGAGTGTCACCGTAAATATCATAGTGGTGAATTGAATATAGATATTGATAGGTTTTGATTTAGTGGGATAATGATCAGTCAATTAACATTGAGATTACCAGCTACATTACACCAACATTTAATCAAATTAGCTGAAACTGAAGGTATTTCATTAAATCAATATATAGTTTATGCTTTAACCCGCCAAGTTGTATCCACAGATTTTATTCAAGCAACACCAGAAAAGGAAATAAATGAACAGGAACAAAGTTTTCAAACACTACTACAAAGACTAGGAAAAGCCTCTGAAGGTCAAATTCAATCAGTTTTAGCTGAACGTGAAGTTGTAGAACCAGAAGAAGAATTAAGTAATGAAATTATCGCTTCTCTTCAACAAAAAATAAATAACGCAATCAACAAAGGACACAATAACCAATAAAAATAAAGAATTTTATATAAGCGTTACCGGATTAGGCGTTAATGTAATCAGCTTGAACCGATAAAGTTACTTAGATTTTAATTGTTCACGTAACGATATATAACAGTTTTGGTTACTTCCTCTCCGAAAGTTAATTTCCGTGCCATGATGGGAGGTGAGAAGTAATTCGGCGACGGCGTTTGTTTTTAATATTGATAGGTTTTTTCCTTTTGGTACTTACAGACTTTTCTCCGAAATCTAAATCTCTACACTTTTATGATTTTGGAGAAAATCTATGTCAATTTATGTAGGCAACCTCTCTTATGAAGTTACCCAAGATACTCTAACTGCGGTTTTTGCAGAATACGGTTCTGTAAAGCGCGTTCAACTACCTACAGATCGTGAAACAGGAAGACTGCGCGGTTTTGGGTTTGTGGAAATGAGTACAGATGAAGAAGAAACATCTGCTATTGATGCCCTTGATGGTGCTGAGTGGATGGGAAGAGATTTAAAAGTTAACAAAGCTAAACCCAAGGAAGATAGAGGTGGTGGTAATCGCAGTGGTGGTGGTGGTTATAATCGCAATCGCTACTAAGTTATAAAATCAAGCATTTTTGCTAATGCAATAGTTTTAGCAAATTAATTGAATTAATTAAAGGCTCAGGTATGACAAAATAGTAATACTTGAGCCTTTTTAATGAATAATCTCAGATTAGGGCTGTTCAGAAATCTGCACAATTAATTTACCCATTTTTTCACTATTAAAAAGTTTGAGAATAGCTGTAGGTGCATTTTCCAAACCCTGGACAATTTCTTGCTGATATTTAAGTTTTCCCTGTTGTATCCATTGTCCCATCTCCCTAAAAGCAAGATCCCATTGACTCACATAATCAGTGACAATGAAACCTTTTATTAACACCCGCTTCATTAAAATCTGACTGAAATTATAAGGTCCAGGTAAAGGTTCTTCAGTATTATAAGTAGAAATCAAACCACAAAGAGGAATGCGGGCATTTAAATTCACTTGTGTTAAAACAGCGTCCAGAATTTCCCCACCAACGTTTTCAAAATAGATATCAATTCCATTGGGACAAGATGCAGCTAAAGCGGGACTTAAATCTGCGGTTTTATAATTTATTGCAGCATCAAAACCCAGTTCTTCTAATAAATAGCGACATTTTTCATCGGAACTGGTGATCCCCACTACACGACAACCTTTAATTTTCCCTATTTGTCCGACTAATGAACCTACAGCACCAGAGGCCGCTGAGACTACCAAAGTTTCTCCTGCTTGAGGTTTTCCTATATCTAAAAGTCCAAAATAAGCGGTGCAACCAATAAAGCTAAGAACTGCCATAAAAGCAGTGAGGGGAACTGTTAAGGGTTGGGGAATTTTGGTGATGTAAGGAAGATTTCCAGTAGTAATTAAAGCGTAATCTTGCCATCCTAACAGTCCAGAAACGAGATCCCCCCGTTGAAAGTTGGGATTTTTAGATTCTTCCACTATACCCAGAACTAAACCACGCATGACTTCCCCAATTTCCACAGGTGGCATATACTGGGGGCGATCGCTCATCCAAATGCGATGGGTAGGATCTAAGGAAAGATAGATATTGCGGATCAGTATTTCGCCTGCTTTTGGTGTGGGAATGGGTTCTTGACGATACTCAAAGTCACTTACTTTGATGTCACCCACAGGACGAGATGCTAAACGCCATTGACGATTAATAGATGATTTCATAAATTTGAGTTTGTTTGTCAGGATTTTTGCAGATTAGCAAGAATTTTTATTAAAACTTAGCATAATTATCGGGCAGTAAGTAAGGGCAAAATGTCAGCATTCAGCCGTCAGCCAGAAACTGAAAAGTATCAGTAATAGGCTATAATCTACTCTCATGAACACTGATATAAGTTAACAAAACTATGCATCTTTTTACTAACTCAGTCTTACTCAAGACAAAAGCTGTTAGCGTAGCGTGGCGTAGTCATTTACTGATTACTGATAGCTGAATACTTACGGCAACATTAGTCACAAAATGTTAATTTATCAAAATATAACTAATTATAACTAAGTTAAACTGCTCTACATCTACCAATGCCTTATCTTACTACTGCTGCGGAAATCCGTTCTCAAATTGCTAAATACACCAAATCTAAAACTCTTTGGATAGATACAGAAGTGGCTGATTATAAAAGTCGTAATCCTCGATTATCCCTGATTCAAATATTGGATCATCCTCAAGATATGACTGGTGACAGTGTTTATATTTTGGATGTTTTAAATAAGTCTGATGTGATTGCTGCTTTTATTGAGCAAATCATGATGAATGAATCTATTGAAAAGGTTTTTCACAATGCAAGTTATGACTTGAAACTTTTAGGCAATAAAAAAGCCAAAAATATCACTTGTACTTTAGAAATGGCTAAGTCCATACCATATCATATTCTACCATTGCCTAATTATCAACTGAAAACTTTAGGTAATGTGTTGTGTAATTTTTATGGTATTGATAAACAGGAACAAGGTAGCGATTGGGGTATAAGACCTTTAAGCGATGAGCAATTAGAATATGCTTATTTTGATTGTATTTATCTGGCTCAAGTACATTCAAAATTATTAGCTTTACAGTCTCAAGTTATTACAAAACCAGAAACGGAAGATTTATCTGTACTTTCCCAAAAATATACAGAAGTGGAACAGCAAAAAAAACTGATTAATTCTGAATTTGATTATTTACAAGAAAGATTAAAAAAAGCGATGCAAATTCAAAATGTATCGGAAACTGAATATTATCAACTCAGTGGTTATGAACGGAAATCTGTTAAGGTGAAATTTACGGAGTTGGTGAGATTAGTAGAAAATGAAGATATTGATTTGGATTTTACCATTACTTTAACTGAGAAATTACAAAAAGAATTAGGCAGAAATTTAGAACAATTAGATGTAGATATTGAAAAAACTTCTGTTTGGCGGTTAATTACTAAATCTCAGGAAGAAGATGTTAAAAATGATTAATGGAATGCAAAAGCCAGAATTTATTATATTTTGAACTCACAGAACCCTGACTTATTTAATAAGTCGGGGTTTTAATTATTTATATTTACGTAAATGTATCTTAATCAACATTTTATAAAAGCTGAAATAGAATTATTTATACATTAAATTTTCCAATTACTGGTTAAATTTTGAAAAAGTAATTCATGGAATCTATTAGTTTCTATTAGATTTTGGTAACAATTTTTTCCGGGTATGCAAGTGATTGATAAGAACTTATGAAATGGCAGTTATTGACATATAATAGACAAGTGCTAGGTAGAATATTAAAAATAACAGTGATTACTGTTTGCAGTGGAATTTTATGCATTTCTTGCAATCAAAATCAGGATGTTTTAGTAACAGAAATAGGGGTTAGTCCTCCGAACCGACTGACACCTAGAACATCCAAAGCAGGAGAGTTTTATATTCAGGGACAAAATCAGCACGCTAAAGGTAATTCTGAAGCGGCTATTGCTGCTTATAGTCGTTCAATTAGTCTTAATTCTCAATATGCACCTGCGTTTAAAAGTCGGGGTTTAGCATATTTTGATATTGGTAATAAAGAAGGTGCGATCACTGATTATAATCAAGCATTACGTCTTAATCCTAATGATGCAGAAACCTATAATAATCGTGGTAATGCTTTTGCATCTTTGGGAGATCAGCAAGCAGCTATTTCTGATTATAATGAAGCGATTCGTTTAGCTCCAAATTATGCCGAAGCTTTCAATAATCGCGGTAATGCCCGTGCAGCCATAGGTGATAGAAATGGGGCGATAGAAGATTATACTGAAGCAATTAGAATAGATGAAAATTATTCTGTTGCCTATAATAACCGCGGAAATGCTTACGCTGCCCTGGGAGATCCACAAAAAGCGATCGCAGATTACAATCAAGCCATTCGTTTAAATCCTAATTTTGGTCCTGGGTTTAATAACCGAGGAAATGCTTTTGCTGCTGCTGGAGATAAACGCAGTGCATTACAAGATTTACAACGGGCAGCAGCTATTTTTGATCGAGAAGGTAACAAAGAATTGTATCAACAAGTAATGAAAAATATTGAAGATTTGGGAAGGTAAAAAGAATAGGAGTCAGGAGATCAAGGAGTCAGGAGTTAGAAGAAAGATAAATATTCCCAGTCCCCAATTACTATTCTTCAAAACTAGGAGTGCGTAAATCTTCCACTAAAGCTTGAATATCTTCAGGAGGTGGAGGAGTAAAACGGGAAACTATCAAGGTGACAATAAAATTAATGACCATTCCTAAAGTGCCGATCCCTTCAGCAGAAACGCCAAAAAACCAAGGTGTCATTCCGGCAAATTTCACCCCAATAATATAGATGCTAGTGAAAATTAAACCTGCCAACATTCCCGCGATCGCACCTTGAGAATTTGTCCTTATTTTTTGATATTATATTTTCGGTCTAATTTATCCATTTGGAAAGCGTAGGTAAAAATCAAAACTACAAAAATCAAAATTGATCCTTGTTGTGCCATCCAAAAACCAAAAGGAACACCAAAAAACTTGATTGTGTTTAATGGTTGAACTAATAAAATGCTGAAAACTATGGAAGCTAAAGCCCAAATAATTAACAGATTTCTGATTAAATCAGTGTTAGCACGCCAATAAGCACGGCGTTGTTCTTCATCCATTGTTGTTATCCTGGTTGAATCATAGATAATTTCAATAGCCGTCATTATCTAACAAGAATCCAATTTTTCATGTTAATTTTTTTTAATTGAAGCAGCAATGATGGGTCAAATAAAACAGGAGTCAAGAGAATCAAGAAAGCAGTTTAGCTTAAAGCAGACCGAATCACAAATTTCTGTGTCATAAACTTACTAGCGAGGACGTTCATTATTATCATCAAAATCTTCCTCTTCATCTTCAAAAAAACCCCAATCATCATCACTTTGATCAGTAGTTGGGGGTTGATAAGGAGGGATAATTACTCGGTAATCAGCATCATAAATTGATTCGGTTTTTCCTACACCAGTATTTTTCGGTGATTGAGAACTGTAGGAGTAAACAGAATCAGACTGAGATACATTTTTCCGAGCTTGCTGATTTGGGTAGGGTTTCGGGCTTGGTGTCTCGGCTGGTTCTGCAAAATCCCAATCATCAGCTTGATTAGGATCTGTTTCCCAATCATCAAATTCATTACTGGTAGTGTAATCGGTTTCTGTAACTGGCCTGCGTGGGCTACTGGGAGGTGGTATAGTTTCTTCCCTGGGATTTGTCTTAACACGCGGTGCTGTTCTCGTTGACCTAGATGAAGATGCTTTTTCAGTAAAATAAGTAGTAAATTTAAACAAGGTGGTAATTAAAAAAGATGTTACACCACCAGCAGCAATGCTAAATAAAATCCATAAAGCCAGTGGTAATGGTTGAGTTCGCATCCCCAAAAATACTAAGGGGAGGGCAGGAGAAAAATTTTGAACTAACAATAGTGTTAGTCCCCCCAGCACCACTACCAACAAAATTACACGAATTCCAGCCATTTTTGTTATTAGTTATTAGTCATTAGTCATTAGTCATTAGTCATTAGTCATTTTTATCCAATCACCAGTCCCCAATCACCAGTCCCCAGTCCCCAGTCCCCTTAAATATGACCTTCCCAGCGTTGAATGGGAATACAATCAATATCTAGTTGATCTAAAGCACGGGCTACGACAAAATCAACTAAATCTTCAACTGTTTGGGGGTTGTGATACCAGGCGGGAATGGCGGGAACAACTCTAACTCCTGTTTCTGCTAAGGTGGTTAAGTTCCGCAGGTGAATCAGGCTAAAAGGCGTTTCTCTGGGAACAATCACCAGTTTACGTCCTTCTTTGATCTGTACATCTGCTGCCCGTTCTAGTAAGTCTGAACTTAAACCCACTGCTAGTTTAGCTACTGTACTCATGCTACAGGGGATAATGATCATCCCCAAAGTTTTGAACGAACCACTAGCAATACCAGCACCAACATCACTCCAAGGATGACAGCGTAGTTGACCAGATAGGGTTACTCCGGCTTGAGTTCGCCAAAATTGCTCTTGTGCTTGGGGATCTGCTGGCATTCGGATATTTTGCTCTGCTTGCCAAACCATGTAAGTTGATTTAGATGCAACCAGTTCAATTTTATACTCAGCTTCTAAAAGAAATTTAAGAGCGCGAATGGCGTAAATCAGGCCGGATGCACCTGATACGCCTAAAATAAGTGGTTTACTGTTATTGGACACGAAAATACCCAGAAAATTTACCTAAGAAGAATTTAGGAGTCAGGAGTCAGGAGTCAGAATGAATTCTGTGCAACTGGTGGATGAATCGGGGTTTAAAGCCCCCAGATTTATCCGTGAAGAAAAGAAAAAATTTTCGCGAGGTGTTACCCCTGACTATGCCTACGGCACGTCTACGACGAACAGGCATGGGGTATTCTGACCGCTGAATTCTGACTTCTCTTCATTCATCTTCACTATAGGGATCTAAATCAAAAGATTTGATGTGATTTGGTAAGTAAATATCTGTGCCATCTTCATTAGCAACACTTACTCCTGAACCTTTGACCATACCATCAGCGCCAACTGTGACTAAATCAATTTGTTGACGGTAGTAGTCTACACTTTTGACTTGTACGGAGACGCGATCGCCTAATCTATAGGAAGCGCGATTTTTCCGCCCAAATAGTGCTTGTTGTCTAGCCCGATATTCATACCAATCATCTTTTAGTGAACTGACGTGTACTAATCCTTCTACCCGCAAAGGTGTACTTAGTTGAGAGCCGATTTCTGACTCTGTAGCTGGGACTTCGATTTCTACAAAGAAACCGTAGGATTGAACGCCTGTAATTACACCGGGAAAAACTTGACCGATGCGCTGTTTCATCAGTTGGGCCTTTTGTAGTCCAGCTAAATCGGCTTCAGCTTCTTGAACTTCTTTTTCTCGGTCATTAATCTGGACAAGGACTCTATTTAAATCGCTTTGTAGTTCTTGTTGTAGTTCTGGTGGGAGAACGTTCCAGTTAATTTCCAAATGAGAAGAGGAGTGACGCAGGTTAACACGCTCTTTAACACGGGTGTTGCGGCGATCGCGCCCATATTCCAATAAGGCATGATATACCCTTTGCATGAGTAAATCTGGGTAACGCCGCAAGGGTGAGCTTATGTGAAGATACTGTGGCAGTGCTAAACCAAAGTGAGATCCTTTGGTGGTGCTGTACATAGCAGGTTTGAGAGTATCTTGCAGCAGGTAGGTAAGAACTTGCTCAGATGGTGATTCAGCGAAAATACCGGTTAATTGCTGATAATCTAGGGGTTGAATTTCCAATTCTGGATCAAGTGTTAATTCCACACCTAAATTAATTGCCAGTTTCAGCATTTCCTGGACATCTTCAGGATCAGGTGTACCTTGAACTCGCCAAATAGCAGGAACTCCCAAGGCGCTGAGTTGATCTGCCATTAGTTCATTTACCATCAGTACAAACTCTGTGATGAGCGATCGCACTGATGAGTCATGAGGTACTACCGCCCCCATATTACCTTCATCATGATAAGGATTTTGGCTAGGTGGTAGATTCAACTGCAAGCTACCGCGAGATAAGCGAGCTTGTTTGACTGTTGTCGCCAAAGTTGCCAAATCACGTAATATCTCTGTACTTTCAACAGATGCTTTTGTTGATTCACCATTGAGTATTGCTTCCCCTTGCTCTTTGCTTACAGCCGTATCAACATTAATCACACTCGGTTGAATTTCCCACTCAATCACTTCTCCCAGTTGGGGATCAATGGTGATGACAAAGGAGAGTGCGAGGCGATCGCTGTCCGGTATCAATGAACAACGTTCCCCTACCGCATCAGGTAACATCGGCAAAATTAAATCTCCGAGATACACTGACCTGCCCCGCTTGAGTGCTTCTCTATCTAATATCTCGTCAGCCTGAATAAAGTGAGATAAATCAGTAATATGAACAATTAACCGCCAGGGTTGACTGGGGTTTTTCTCTAAGCTAAAAGCATTTTCTACTACTCTATCGTCACCGTTTACCCCTTCTATCGTCAGAGTAAACAAATTCCGTAAATCTACGCGATCTTTTAAATCTGCTTTCAGCAGCTTTTTAGGTAATTTCGCGGCTGCATCCAAGACATTTTCTGTAAAAGTCCGAGATAAATCGTGTTTGCACGTTACCAAGTCTATATCAGCAGCGGCTTCAGCATCGCTACCCAGAATTTGTACCACCCGCCCCAGGGGTGGATATTGAGCTAAGGGATAACGCAAGACTTCCACATGAGCTAAGTGGTCGATAGCTGCGTCTAAGTTAATGCCATTGGTGAGCAGTTTCAATTCAAACAGCAAACGATCATCCAAAGGTACAGCACGGAAA
Source organism: Sphaerospermopsis kisseleviana CS-549 (assembly GCF_028329225.1). Taxonomy (NCBI): domain Bacteria; kingdom Bacillati; phylum Cyanobacteriota; class Cyanophyceae; order Nostocales; family Aphanizomenonaceae; genus Sphaerospermopsis; species Sphaerospermopsis kisseleviana. The sequence goes on from NZ_JAQMTI010000179.1 coordinate 27,448, forward strand.
CCCCCTTCTACTTGCTTAATCCGTGCTAGTAAAGTGTGATTAGAACGCTCCAGAATCAACTTTACCTCACCTTCAGGAGAACGGCGACGACTACCTTCTTTTAGAACTCTCACCAAAACGCGATCGCCATTCCAGGCATTACTGAGATGGCTTTCCCGGATATAAATATCCTCCGAGCCTTCCACATCCTGAATTGCAAAACAAAACCCCTTACTAGAACAGCGGAGTTTCGCTTCAATCAGCCCCTCTTCTGATACACGACGATACTTACCCCGATCTTTGACTAACAGTCCAATTTTTTCCAGCACCTCCAAAGCAATGTGAAGTTTTTCCAAACTATCTTCATCTTCACAACCCAGTTTTTTTTCCAAAACCTTCCGAGCTACCAATTTATCATCAGTAAAATTGGCAAGAAGTGTAGCGATTGAAAATTCCATGCAGTGAACCGACCTTTGGTCAAAACATCATTTTTCGTGTAATCTGGTTCTTCCGCTTTACTAAACTTACTCAAATCTACCTAAAGACTTGCAGTTAGCTTCCTGCTTTACTTAAGAGTGACGGCACTTACTTAATCCACAGGCTTTTGGTTTGGACAAAGCTTGCCCTACCTTAGAATTTTAGGATTTTCCGGCTTGGTTATCGCCTAAAAGGTATTTTAGATGAACTAATTTACCTTTTTCAAAACCTTGTTTACTTAAATTTGAGCAAATTTAAGTATATTTAGGTAAAATTTTGAGTTCAGTTGTTAGCTCTGTATCTCCTCACAGCCAACAGACACTTGTTGCCAACGAATTACCCTAGAGTGGTCTCTCGTAGATAAGACAAGGCAGCACAAGTTCCTTTCAGAGCGAGGCTCTGCTCGGAATTCTCACTGCACGACCAGAATTCACTTGGGTTCAACCTTCTTCACCTAACCAATCTTACACAGCACTCCTGATACTCGATTTCCACCTGATAATTACGCAATGGAATTTTGAGAGATTTGGTTTAGAGAACTCTTCAATTTCCACTAGCTGATACAAAAGGCAAGTAACAGATGTTTGATTGTCTAGATTTCAACAGGTACTACCATGAGAATCTGAGTTTTAACTAGGAGACACAGCCGATTAACCTAATTTTCCCCTCTGTAGAATCGGTAACAATCAGGTAAGCAGCTGAACAAGCAATGAGGGCGAACCTTATCTTTATTATTGTAGATTTAGAGCGCACTTCCAGAAAATACTTCTAGACATCTAGTTGGGTGATTAGTATAGCATTGAAAGCAAGACACCTGATTCAGTCAGCAGTAACTAAAATTTTCTGCGAATTATGCACAAATTAGTTGCTGCTACAATCTTGACTGATGATCATAGCGCAAAAAGTCGTAGGGGCGAAGTAGGGGCGAAGCATTCGGAAAATAACCTGTGATAAAAATTAATAATTGTTCGCCCGAATCCTTCGCCCGTACAGGAGGCAGGAGGCAGAAGTTCAAGGAGTCAGGCGTATGGCTTCGCCACGCTTCGCTATCAGGACGTATTACCAAGTAGTTAAATATCTATATAAAATCAAACAAATCTACAAAGTACAAATAAAGTAAAACAGATTGAGATGGGTGGAAATATGATGTTGGCTCAGTTCCAGAGATTGTATCCTAACGGAAGTATTATTTCTGAATTAGTAGAGATTTTTCAAGGTAAATATATCGTCCGAGTCAGTCTACAAATTGAAGGTGTCACCCGTGCCACTGCTATGGCGGGATCAGACACTGTGGAAGCTGCTGAAGACCAAGCTAGAAATCGAGCGCTTATGGTTTTGGGAATCACAAATACAACCAGGGAAAATGCTGCTGTTTCTGTTTCCCCAGAACCTGTTTCCCCTGTAACCGTGAATCCTTCCCCAAAAACTACCACAGTTTTCCATGAATCTGTCCCTAGCACTGGTGATGTTGCCAGGGGTCAATGGTCACTGACTAACAACACTAAAAACGATACCTACAACCAAACTTTAGATCAAACTTTAGACCAAACTTTAGATCAAACTTTAGATCAAACTTTAGATCAAATAGATCAAAGTTTTTCTGAAACTACTCCCACAGAAGAAAAAATTGATACTTCAGCGCCTAACCTGAATCTAGTATCTAATCCCGAACCTGAACTTCAACCTTTACCAGAAATTCCTCCTAGTAATGTCACCCCATTTACTCCACGTAGTTATTCTTCTGTTGAAGATACTGGTTTGCGCTTAGGGATAGGCAAAACCAAGAGAAAAAGCGAACCAGTTAATTTATCTGATGTCATTGCCCAAACCGATGTCCAAATAGAACGCTTGGGCTGGACTAAAGAACAGGGAAGAGAACATCTCAAGAAAACCTACAGTAAACTGGGGCGTTCTTTACTGAGTGAGGAAGAGTTACTCGATTTTCTCAACTACCTCAAAGCTCAACCTGATCCTATAGCTGGATTTTAAAAGGAGGGGACTGGGGACTGGGGACTGGGGACTGGGGACTGGGGACTGGGGA
>NZ_JAQMTI010000180.1:0-17871 GCF_028329225.1 Sphaerospermopsis kisseleviana CS-549
GGAAAATAACCTGTGATAAAAATTGATAATTTATCGCCCGAATGCTTCGCCCTTACAGGAAAATAACCTGTGATAAAAATTGATAATTTATCGCCCGAATGCTTCGCCCTTACAGGAAAATAACCTGTAATAAAAATTGATAATTTATCGCCCGAATGCTTCGCCCTTACAGGAAAATAACCTGTGATAAAAATTGATAATTTATCGCCCGAATGCTTCGCCCTTACGACTCCTGAACTCCTGAACTCCTGAACTCCTGACTCCTGGAAAATAATGACTGCAACTTGCTTGGTAAAAATCTTGTTAATTGAAGACAACTTGGCGGAAGCTAGGTTGTTACAAGAGTTTTTGAAGCAATCCCCATCAAAAGAGTTTAGTTTAGTTCATGTTCAAAGATTACGAGATGCATTTCATGAATTAAGCCAACAAAACTATGACGTAATTTTGTTAGATTTAACCTTACCTGATAGTCAAGGATTATCATCCCTACCCTTACTAATGAGTCAAGCACCCAGCACACCTATTGTTGTTCTTACTAATATCAATGATGAAGAATTAGCAATAGAAGCTGTGAGACAGGGAGCGCAAGATTATTTAGTCAAAAGACAAGTAAAGCCAGATGTTTTAGTGCGTTCAGTTCAGTATGCGATCGCCAGAAAACAAGTTTTAGAACAATTACGCACAGTCAATCAAACATTAGAAATCACAGTTGAAGAAAGAACTGCTGAACTGGAAAAAGCCCAGGAACTATATCAGTTTAAAACTGAATTTGTTTCTATGCTTTCCCATGACATTCGTAATCCTTTGAATACGATACTTTTAGCTGCGGGATTGCTACAAAACAACGATGAAAAATTAACCCAAGAAAAAAAATTAAATCATCTAAAAATAATTCGTTCTGCTATTAAAAACATGGCACAATTATTGGATGAAGTTTCCTTTATTGGTAAAGCTGATTCTGGCAAATTACAATGTCAACTTTATCCTTTAAATTTAGAAGCTTTTTGTCATCAAATATTAGAAGATACTCATTTAACTGCTTTAGAAAAACAAGTAACTATAGAATTTACCAGTTCTGGTGACTTTAGCTCAACTCTTTGGGATGAAAATTTATTACGGCATATTTTAGGAAATATCCTTAGTAATGCTATTAAATATTCCTACCCTGATAGCAAAGTCAAATTTGAATTAACCAGACAAGAAAAAACAGCAACCTTCAAAATTCAAGATTGGGGAATTGGTATTTCGACAAAAGATCAAAATCAACTATTTATTCCCTTTCATCGTGGTGAAAATGTCAGCGGTATTTCCGGTACAGGTATGGGTTTAGCAATTGTGAAAAAATGTGTGGAAGCGCATGGTGGAGAAATTAAATTTGAAAGTCAAATTGATGTGGGAACAACTTTCATAGTTATTTTACCTGTAATTAAAATTGAAATTTAACGCTTTACAAACATAGCCCGATACACAGGTTCACCTTTATTTTGTGTAGCAATTTCCCTTTCTGTAGGCACAGGAAGCGGGTTTTCTGCTAACCATTTTTCTGTTCCCATTTTTGCAAATGCTGGGTGTTCTTGGAAGCGATCGCACATTTCCACGGCAATAAATTCCTGATCAGATTGCAAAAATACCACCCCACCCACAGCCAAATAACTAGCTAATTCTTCAACTAACTCTGGTTGTACTACTCTCCGTTTAGCATGACGAGTTTTAAACCAAGGATCAGGAAATTGAATTGATACCCGTTGTAAAATTCCTGGTTTTAAAGTAGATAAAATTGGACTCAAAGAATTATTCACATTACAAAATAAATAATGTAAATTTGTTAAACCCAACTCAGAAACTATCCTATTTGCTTCTATAACTAAAGGTTCTCTAATTTCCAAACCTAGAAAATTCCAGTTTGTTTCTACCTGTGCCATTTGAAGTAAAAACCTACCCCTCGCACATCCAATATCTAAATGTAAGGGTTGTTGATACTGTGCATAGATTTTTTCCCATGCTGGGGGATCAACAGGGGTTTGAAATTTTCTCGCTAGGGGGTTAACGTGCTGACGAACTCGAATCACAGCCATAATAAATACTCCTTTGACTACTTCTGACTACTCCTGTCACTAAAATTTCGCTAATAAAAGTTAAACATAAATGTTTACAAATATTAAGTCTGGTTGCTAGTACGTAACTAGACAAGGCAAGAGTTATACTTTTGTAAAAAGGGTATATTTACTCTTTCGGCTTTAACATTTTTTTAAATCAATGGATATCAACTTTCGTTTTGCTATAGTTAGTGACTTACACATTGCACTACCCCATACAATTTGGGATCATCCCAGCCGATTTCATTTAGTGGAAGTCAGTATTCCCGCCTTTGAAAGTGTACTAGAACATTTAACACAACTTGATTTAGATTTTCTTCTGATTCCCGGAGACTTAACCCAACACGGTGAACCAGAAAATCATGCGTGGTTAGCAAACAGACTTGCTCAACTACCTTTTCCGGTTTATGTTGTTCCTGGTAATCATGATGTTCCTGTATTGATGGCAAACAAGCAATCAATTGGTTTTGCAGATTTTCCCCATTATTACCGCAAGTTTGGTTATGAAAACCCACACCAACCTTACTACAATTGTCAAATATTGCCCGGAGTGCGGCTAATAGGTTTAAATTCTAACACCTTTGATGAGGATGGTAAACAAATAGGACGTTTAGATCAGCAGCAGTTTCAGTGGTTAGAAACAGAACTAGCAAAAATTAACAATGATTTAGTTTTGGTGATGGTGCATCACAACGTTGTCGAACATTTGCCAAATCAATCAAATCATCCAATGGCAAATCGTTATATGTTGGAAAATGCTCCAGAACTTATAAAATTACTGCGTAAACATGGAGTGAGATTAGTATTTACCGGACATTTGCACGTTCAAGATGTAGCTTGTAGTGATGGAGTCTATGATATTACCACTGGTTCATTAGTTAGTTATCCCCATCCTTACCGTGTTTTAGAATTTGAACGAGATCATCTAGGTAAGGAATGGTTACAAATAGTCTCTCATCGCGTGGAATCAGTACCAGATTTTCCTAACTTGCAAGAATCATCAAAACAATGGATGGGCGATCGCTCTTTCCCTTTTTTAATCAAATTACTAACTTTACCTCCCTTAAATCTACCATTAGTCCAAGCACAGCAACTAGCCCCAGATTTACGGGATTTTTGGGCAACTATCGCCGATGGGGATGCAGTAATAGACTATCCCAACTTTCCTTTAGAAGTCCGTCGTTACATTCAAAAATATAGTGCAGTTACTCACACTGGACATCCCAGCCCCATAGATAATAACAGTAAGCTATTGCTTGGGAATTGGTAATTGGTAATTGGTAATTGGTAATTGGTAATTGGGAATTGGTAATATTTAAAAATCTTCCCCAGTCACCAGTCACCAGTCACCAGTCACCTTCTTCTACAAATTGCAAAAACTGAAGTATAACCGTGGAGGAAAGTTCTACCACTCACAGGACCAATTTCACCACTACAGAAACAACCACCCATAGGAATGTCATGGAAATAACTACTAAATAACTGGGAATCAAAATTGGGTTTTCCGTAAAGTCCTGTACCACGTCCCACACAACTAAACATTAACGCCCCTAAAGCAGAGGATGAATTGCTATTTTCAGCTTGATATTCTTGCAAGAGAAATTCTAATTCTTCAGCAGAGGCTTGAGCATCCCGCAAATGAAATTGTAACCTTTGACCAGGACGGACACGATCGCCAATAGCGATCGCCCCTGCGGCTGGATCTACTCCTAGTAAGTTGCGAATGAGAAAATCACCTTGCTTTAAAGAAAGCTTAAATTCATTCATTGCCAACCCCACAAACAAAGAATGCTGCGCCAGCATTTTTTCCTTATCACTGAGGCGATCAATTAAATTTCGCAACACCGTCAAAGGAACTTGTTCATCCAACTCCAAAATAATATTGCGTTCAGCTTTAGTCACCTGTAATGGTTCACCAATAGGACGGCATCCTTGAGCGACAACACTTTTCAGCACAATATCACCACTCAAAGCCACACCCACAGTACCCTGACGATAGAGACGACCATTACAAAATAAGCCGATGCGATCGCTGCCAAAACCTCCGCCGACCTGTCCCCCCACAACCACCGAACCAGGGTAAGCAAAATCCAAGCCCTGCAACAAATCATTAGTTCCTGAAGAAAAAGCACTAGACAACAAAATAAACTGGGGTACAGATGATGGTGGCACACCCACTAAATCAATCCAAGCATCTGGTGAGCTATCCAAATCAGGTAACTGATCGCCCAAAATATGAAAAGGGCGAACATCGACACCAGGAAGATGCGCCAACGTCAAACTAATCGCCGCTTCCCCTTCTATTTCCTGAATTTGGTTTTCTGAGTTCGTCCCCACCACACCCGCAGCACCACAACCAATCAGCACTGGTACAGACAGCTTTTCTGCCAGCAATGGTAGAAGTCGGGAATACTCACTCGCAAAAGCAGACGAAATGAATACCAGCCCCAGATCCGCAGGTGCTGTTAAAGATGAAACAGCTTGTTCTACCACATCTGAAACAGCTGCTTCCAAAGAATGACGGGTTGATAGGGCATTTGCCCACTGCATTTGGTCTGCCATGATTGCTGGACTTGTTTTTGTGTTGAGGCTAGTAGTTTGTGTTATCGAGGGAGATATTGCATCTTATCAGAATTGACAAGCTGAATGGGGCGTTTACTCCTATATTCATTTAAATATTAAATATATTGTATGCTTCTTTTTCGGTAGTTATACCCTGCCAAATCTGAAAACATCAAGAGAAATCCGGGTATAGTTGTGGTAATTTGCTGTATTAGTAGGCGATAATCACCATCGCAGTCTAACTGAGCAACTCAGTGGTTAGAATAGTAAGCGAACATTAAAGCAAAAACCGCAATTTTTGATTTTCTCTACTTAGTATAAACAAAACCCAGCGAGATTAACGCAATGACAAACACTCAAGAAACAACCAAAACCATTCAAGAAACAATTCAAGCTGAAGTTGAACAAGCTCGTGTTGTCTGTGATATTTCCGGCAGCAACTCCGCAGAATGTGCTGCTGCTTGGGATGCAGTCGAAGAATTGCAAGCGGAAGCTGCTCACCAGCGTCAAAATAAACCCAAAACCTCTTTAGAAACATATTGTGATGCTAACCCAGAAGCAGATGAGTGTCGGCTTTACGAGGACTAGAGATTTAGCTAATCACTCTTAACTAAGGCAGGAGGCAGGAGTCCGTTATTGTCATGGGGTTTATACCCCCTCCAAAAACTTTTGTCCTTCAATAGCATTAGCGTAGCCGCACGAAGTCCGGTTTTAGACCCGATTGTTTTGATCATCTCTCAAATCACTGGTCATAAACCTGATCAGGAGACAAATCAAGTCAAAAGTCAAAAGTCAAAAGTAAAAAGTCAAAATTATAAAACTTCTGTCTTTTGTCTTTTGCTTGTTGCCTCCTTTAGCGAAGGTAGGAGGCAGGATACTGATAGCTGACGGATGAATGCTTACAAAATCAACCTTAATTCTACGGTATTAACTAATAAAAACTATGCCACAACTTTGGTTTCGCCCCTATGTCTGGATGGATTATAGATTAGCATTATTATTTAGCTTAATTATTCCCCTGATTCTTCTGATTTGGGCATTTGTACAAAAAGCAGATGGTATACAACGCTTGCTAATAATTTACTGGCGGGTTGCCAGTTTATTGGCCATCACAGTTTACTTAATGATTGGTGGGTTGGCAGTCAGTTTTATCACTGGTTTAATGGCTCGTATTCTCATTCCCATTTCTCTTTGGTTTTGGGTTGATATCAACGATGAAATTGAGTATCAACCGAAAAGTATTTTGAAATTAATTTTCACATCTTGGCGTTGGGCAATGACGATTTATTCCCTGTTAGGTGTAATTAGTTTTGCACCTTTCTTAAGTTGTGCTTTTTCAGAAAATGCCCTCAAATCTAATTACTGTAGAGTTTGGTTAGAAGCACCATTAATGTTTAAAGATTATTTCCATTATAATAGCAAACCAGCTTTTCTTGGTTTTTTGGGTATAATTGGCTTAGTAATTTATGTAGTTTATCTCAGCTATTTTGTATTAGTAAAACTAGGTAAACATGGCAGAAACGCCACACAGTAGTAACATATTAAATAAGGCAGAGGCAGGAAGCTTAGTTGAGGGGGATTTATACCCCGATACCAAAACTTTTCCCCTGAAAAGGCTAGGTTTTCAACCCGATTGTTTCGTATAAAAAAAATAAATAATGCAAATACTCAATTAACTTGTAAAATATCCTTTTGATGAATAATTCCATTGGTAAAAGACTAGAACAATACACCGTCAAACGACCTCAAGAAGTTCTATTAGTAACCATCAATATTGCTGATGAACAAGATAAAATTGCTGTTTTCAAGGGATTTTCTAGTTCTTTGATGCGTCCCACAGCTTTTGATCCAGATGTACCGATATTACCAGATGATGCCATAATTGTAGCTATTGACCGCATAGCCAGTCCTTATAATCCTGAATCTCCCCGTTATATTCAACAAGGTATTTCTTGGGAAGCTATGGAAGCTTTATTGTTAGAAGTAGGTGTTTAGTTTAGGTGACAGGTGACAGGTGACAGCAGGTGGGGAGATGGGGAGATGGAGAAGTCAGGGGGAGCAGGGGAAGTAAATAACCTAATCAACTATCAACTATCAACTATCAACTATCAACTATCAACTATCAACTATCAACTATCAATTATCAATTATCAATTATCATGTCCCGTTCTGGTTACACTCTCCCCGTTTTTGCTGGTGCTGCTGCTATTGCGGCTTTACATTGGTTGCGTCATCGTCAACCATTAAATGTAATTAATATTGATTTAATTACACCTGCTGAAATAGCAGAAATACCAATTGAGCAAGTAGCGGGAATATCGGAAAATGCAGCTTTAGCTATTACTCGCAGTGATCCGGGTGATAATCTAGACTTGACAAAAAATACACCAATTTGGGCAACAGTAGAATGGTATCACGGAGAAGGTGAAAGTGTTGTTATTAAAGGTGGAGAAGGAGTTGGCAAGCAAATTAATGGTGAACAAAAAGCTGCAATTTATACTTATGCTCAAAAGTTGTTAACGGAAAACTTGCAGCGACTTTTAGCACCAGGGGAAAAAATCATCGTCACAATTATTTTACCAGAAGGGCGATCGCTGGCGGTGAGAACTTCTAACGCTGCTTTTGGAGTAGTTGAAGGACTTTCTTTATTAGGAACAAGCGGTATTTCCCAACCTTTAAGCACACCAGATCAACTAACAGCTTTTCGCAGTGATTTACAAAACAAAGCTAGTGAGTTTCAAAGTTTAGTTTTTTGTATTGGCGAAAATGGCTTAGACTTAGCACAAAAACAGGGAATAAACCCGCAACAACTGGTAAAAACCGCCAACTGGTTAGGACCTTTATTAGTAGAAGCAAATCTTTTAGGAGTCCAAGAAATCTTATTATTTGGTTATCATGGAAAATTAATGAAACTAGCAGGGGGAATTTTTCACACCCATCACCACCTGGCAGATGGCCGACGGGAAATTTTAGCTGCCCATTGTGCTATCTTGGGTTTACCATCTGCCGAAGTAGAGGTAGTATTTCACAGTCCCACCGCAGAAGCAGCTTTAAAACATCTCCGAGACTTAGATAGCAAAACTGCTAGTAATTGGACTGATCAAGTTTATGGCAGCATTGCCGAAACCATTGATACTCGCTCTCAAGAATATATCAAAAGTCATCTTGACCAAGATATTAACACCACAGTATGCGGTTCTGTGCTTTTCGACCGCAACCGAGAAATTATCATCAAGAGTAAAACTGGTTGTGTCTTAATGGAAAAATTATGTTAACTTAATATGAATAATCATAAATAAAGCAAATAAATAATTTTTTGTATACCTACTCCAGAGTGATTTTTCGCGGTTAATAATAAGCCAAATTTATCGGCTCAATAGGTGCGTCCATAGTCGTATCTATATACAGTAATATATCAGTATAATGTAGTACACATTTTCATATTATTTACTTATGTGGGTTGGATATCCTTACCCAACCTTGTGTACCTCATCAACATGAAATTTGCTGTATTTTAGGTTTCTCGACCATTATTAGCCTAAAAAGCTATTAGCCCAAAAAGCCGGAAATGGTAACTGACGTTTTTACTATCAAAGACACACTCTCACCATCATGAATACAGCGGTGACTCTACCAACCGAAGCAGGACCCCAAACTCAGGAAAATTTGGGGCAGTTAAATCGCCAAATGATTGTTATTCTAGACTTTGGTTCTCAATATTCAGAACTAATCGCTAGACGTATCCGCGAGACTCAAGTATATTCTGAAGTGCTATCCTATCGCACCACAGCAGAACATTTACAGAAACTCAACCCCAAAGGGATAATTTTATCTGGTGGTCCCAATTCAGTTTATAGCGAAAACGCGCCCCATTGTGATCCAGAAATTTGGAAATTAGGCATCCCCATCTTAGGTGTATGCTATGGGATGCAGTTGATGGTTAACCAACTGGGAGGAGAAGTCACCAAAGCGGATCGGGGTGAATATGGTAAAGCATCATTATATATAGATGATCCCACGGACTTGTTAACCAACGTCGAAGATGGTACAACCATGTGGATGAGTCATGGTGACTCAGTGACAAAAATGCCACCAGGGTTTGAATTATTAGCACATACAGAAAATACTCCCTGTGCGGCCATTGCTGACCATGATAAAAAATTTTATGGTGTACAGTTTCATCCTGAAGTAGTACATTCCCTGGGTGGTTTAGCATTAATTCGTAACTTTGTTTACCACATCTGCGAATGTGAACCTACTTGGACGACTGCGGCTTTTGTAGAAGAAGCAATTCGGGAAATTCGCGCTAGAGTGGGAGATAAACGGGTATTATTAGCACTTTCTGGCGGTGTAGATTCTTCTACTTTGGCATTTTTGCTACATAAAGCTATAGGTGATCAATTAACCTGTGTGTTTATTGATCAAGGCTTTATGCGGAAATTAGAACCAGAAAGATTGATAAAATTGTTTGAAGAACAGTTTCATATTCACGTAGAGTATGTCAATGCACGCGATCGCTTTATTTCTGCTATTGCAGGTATTACCGATCCAGAAGAAAAACGCCGTATTATCGGTCATGAATTTATTCGCGTTTTTGAGGAAACATCCAAAAAGCTTGGTCACTTTGACTATTTAGCACAGGGTACACTTTACCCAGACGTGATTGAATCTGCTGACACTAACGTTGACCCGAAAACCGGTGAACGAGTAGCAGTGAAAATTAAGAGTCATCACAACGTTGGTGGTTTACCCAAAGACTTGAGATTTAAACTTGTTGAACCTTTGCGGAAACTCTTTAAAGATGAAGTTCGTAAAGTAGGCCGTTCCATTGGTTTACCAGAAGAAATTGTTCAAAGACAACCTTTCCCCGGTCCTGGTTTAGCGATTCGGATTTTAGGCGAAGTGACAGCCGAAAGGTTAAATATTTTACGTGATGCTGATTTAATTGTCCGTCAAGAAATCAACCAAAGAGGCTTATATCACGACTATTGGCAAGCCTTCGCCGTATTATTACCTATTCGTAGTGTGGGCGTAATGGGTGATAAAAGAACCTATGCTTACCCCATAGTTTTACGGATAGTCACCAGTGAAGATGGAATGACAGCAGACTGGGCGCGTGTACCTTATGATGTGTTAGAGGCAATTTCTACCAGGATCGTTAATGAAGTGAAAGGTGTTAACCGTGTGGTGTTTGATATCACCTCCAAACCACCTGGAACTATAGAATGGGAATAGGTGACAGTTGACAGGTGACAGGGGAAGAAAATTTTAGATTTTAGATTTTAGATTTTAGATTTTAGATTTTAGATTGGAGTTAACAAAAACAATCCAAAATCCAAAATCCAAAATCCAAAATCCAAAATACATAACTCCTGCCTCCTGCCTCCTGCTATAATATAAGAAACTTGGTAATATTAAATCTAGTGAAAATGAAATTATCAAGAATGTAAATTGAGGCTAGTATAAAAAATATGACACAGGAATTAATAGACCTCAGAAATAGTATTTTAGAACAGCGTTATACAGATGCGTTAGCTATAGTAGACGAATTAGAGGGAATGAGTAGACAAGCAATTTTTAGGAATATCCAATCATTCCTAGTAAGATTAATAATTCATTTGATTAAAAATCAAATAGAAAAACGCTTAACTAATTCTTGGGCAAATTCAATTCGTGGTTCAGTTAGAGAAATAAAAAAAATAAATTTACAGGATAATAAAACCTCCTATTATGTGAAAATAGATGAATGGCAACCAATCTTAGAAGATGAATTTGAAGAAGCTATTAGAGATGCCAGTGAAGAAGTAATGAATGGTATTTACAGCCCCTTTCAACTGACAGAAATGGTAGATAAAGAACAAATAATTGAACAAGCAGAAAATTTATTAAGACTCACTTATAATTACTCAGTTAAAGAGTTGCCAGCAGTCATTGATAATTATTTAACTCAATTACCAGGTGGTGAAAATTGGAAATTAGGAAAAAAATAAAATTAACTCTCTTATCTTTGCGTTATTTGCGGTTTAATCATATCAAGACCTGATAGAACTTGAAGAATATTTGATTAACTATTTCCTACCTCCTAAAAAATACTTTTTCAGCAAACCCTAATTATGTATGATTTCAAGTATGATTCAATCTTATGAACAACAAGGAAATATCATATTTCATGGTGACACAATTAACGTTTTAAAGAATCATATTTCCTCAGAATCAGTAGATTTAATTATTATTGATCCGCCTTATAATATAGGTAAAAAGTTTGGTGATTTTCATGATAAATGGGAATCTGAAGCAGAATATTTAAATTGGTCCTATCAATGGTTAGATGAGTGTGTTCGTATTCTCAAACCAAATGGCACAATTTATGTAATGTCTAGTACCCAAGCAATGCCTTATTTTGATATTTACTTGAGAAAAAAATTAACTATTCTCAGTCGGATAATATGGCATTATGACAGTTCGGGAGTTCAAGCTAAAAAATACTTTGGTTCAATGTATGAACCCATTTTATATTGTGTGAAAGATAAAAATAACTATACTTTTAACGCAGATGATATCAAAATTGAAGCAAAAACTGGTTCACAACGTCAATTGATTGATTACAGAAAATCTGTTCCCACTGCTTATAAGACAGAAAAAGTTCCTGGGAATGTTTGGTATTTTTCTCGTGTGAGATATAAAATGAAAGAATATGAAAATCATCCTTCACAAAAACCAGAATCATTAATAGAAAGAATGATGTTAGCAAGTAGTAATGAAGGAGATTTAATACTTGATCCCTTTGCGGGGACTTTTACAACTGCTGCTGTAGCTAAACGTTTAGGAAGAAAATCTATTAGTATTGAACTGCAAGCAGAATATGTAAAAATTGGTTTAAGACGGGTTTTAGCATGGACAGAATATCAAGGAGAAAAACTTTTATCACCACAGAAAAACCATCATATCAAAAATAAAAATGGTAAAAAACTAGATTGTGACTTTATTCAAGGGAGTCTTTTTGATGCAAATAGTCCGGCATGAATTTACTCAAACAATAATTGATATCCTGGATGAATATTTTCCGGGATATGGAGAGATTGTTTTGAGTAATAGTCAATTATTACAGTATATCAATATTAAAACAAAGGCTGCAAATCGTGGCTCAAAGTCAAGAGCCAGTTTTGCCAATCATTATGCTATATACGTTTTAGTTGAAGATTATTTGCGAAATGAATTTCATATTAAAACCGGCTATGAAAATTATGAAGGTGCAAAATATACAGAACTTTTAAAGAGACAAAGAAAACTACCTTTTGGAAATAAACTTCAAAATCATGCTCTGAATAATCGTTTGAATGAAGAATTTAAAAAATATTTTTCGACATCTATTTATTTGCCAATAATTCGAGATATTAAAACTAACCGATATTGGATCAATGAAAATTTACTTAAACTTACAATTGAAAATAAAACAATTAATATTGCTCAAGCAGTTCAAGAAATTATAGATGCCTATATAAAAGCAAGAACACAAGCATTTACTAGTTTTATGGAACGCTGCCAAGAAATGATTGATATACAGCAGAAAAAACCAGAGGCTGCAATTAATTTTATTAAAGAATTAATAAACCCAAAAGAAGATGCAAGAGTTTTTGAAATTGTTAGTTATGCAATTTTAAAAGAGTATTATGGAGAACAAAAAATATATTGGGGGTGGTCTCCAGATGAACTAACTGCGGAATATTTATCTCTTTATAAAACAGGTCGTACAAATGCTAATGATGGGGGTATAGATTTTGTAATGAAACCTCTTGGTAGGTTTTTTCAAGTCACAGAAACGATAGATACAGGTAAATATTTTTTAGATATTGATAAAGTCCAAAAATATCCAATTACTTTCGTGATCAAAACTGAGCAATCAATAGAAGATTTACTAAAAATAATTGAGGAACAAGCAAGATTAAGATATACCATAAATGCTGTAGTTAATAGATATATGGAAGCAATAGAAGAAATTATAAATATTCCACAGCTAATACTGCGTTTTGACCAAGTATTAGAATTGCAGAGAGGGATAAAAGTTATTGAAGAAATTGTTATACAAAGTCGAGTTGAGTTCAATATGGAAGAGGAAGGATTCGATACTGATTACTGATAGCTGAATTTTTATGAAACACTTTATTTGTCAATACACAAATATAATATATATATAATATACAGGAGTAGAATGACTAATAATCAATGGTTAATAGGTAAAGAATTTCGCTTTGAGGCAGCACATAAGTTACCTTACCATGACGGCAAATGCGCCCGGTTGCATGGACATAGTTGGCGTGGAGTCGTTTATATATCTGCTAATACCTTAGTGCAAGAAGGTGCTAAACAAGGAATGGTGATGGACTATTCAGATCTTAAAAAATATCTCCAACCCTTACTAGATAATTATTTAGATCATTATTATTTAAATGAATCTACGGGTTTGGAATCACCAACCAGTGAAGCAATTGCGGCTTGGATATATGAGAAATTAGAGGAAGCGGGATTACCAGGATTAACAGCAGTGAGAATTGATGAAACTTGTACATCTATCTGTTTGTATTCTAAAAATCGCAGATCAGGCTGGTTAAATTCTGGTGAAAGTTTGAATTTACTGCTGTCTCGTGAAAGTGATGATGACG
Organism: Sphaerospermopsis kisseleviana CS-549; assembly: GCF_028329225.1. Classification (NCBI taxonomy): domain Bacteria; kingdom Bacillati; phylum Cyanobacteriota; class Cyanophyceae; order Nostocales; family Aphanizomenonaceae; genus Sphaerospermopsis; species Sphaerospermopsis kisseleviana. The sequence goes on from NZ_JAQMTI010000180.1 coordinate 13,319, forward strand.
GTGATATTAATTTAACAACCATCATTTAACTAGAAATTGGCAATTTAATGGTGAAAGTAGCGCCCTTATCCACACCAGGACTAGAGGCTTCAATTGTACCTCCGTGTAATTCTACTAAATGACGAGCGATCGCTAAACCTAGTCCTAAACCGCCTTTTTTATGATTGCGTTCACCTATGGTGGGGGATAGCCCATCGCATTGATGATAGCGTTCAAATACGAAGGGTAAAAACTCTGGACTAATACCAATTCCTGTATCACTAACCGTAATTTGAGTATATTTGAGTTTTGTAACTTGATCGTCAACCAGTGACAGTTTCACTTTCACCCTTCCCCCGGAAGGAGTGAATTTAATAGCATTGGCAATTAAATTACCCAAAACTTGCAGTAAGCGGTGAGCATCTCCCCTAATAGATGGAATTGACTCAGCAATTACTGATTCTAGGAAAATATTTTCAGCTTTTGCTGTGGGATAAGCAGTTTCTATAGCTGTATTCACAATAGACACCAGATCAACTTGACTGACTTCAAGCTGTAGCTTGCCCCGTAGGATGCGGGAAATATTCAGCAAGTCTTCCAAAAGTTTGGCTTGGGAGTGAGCATTTCGTTCAATAATTTCTAAGGCACGATTGATAGTATGTGTATCTAAAGACCGAGTTCGCAGTAAGTTTGCCCAACCTAAAATTGCATTGAGTGGCGATCGCAAATCATGGGATACCATCGCCACAAAGTCATCTTTTGCTTGGTTCGCTTGTTCAGCTTCCAGACGGGCAGCTTTTTCCATTTCTAAAAGCCGGACCCTTTCTGCCTCCAACTGCTTGCTATCTTCAATATCTGTACTCGTCCCAAACCACTTGACAACCCTTCCCCACTCATCCTTAATGGGTACTGCTCTCACTAAATACCAGCGATAAACGCCATCATATCTTCTCAAACGCTTTTCAAATTCATAAGGTTTCCCTGTTTGTAAAGCTGTTAACCATGCTTCCATCGCAATGGGAATATCATCTGGATGCACTATTTTAGTCCAGCCAAATCCTATCACTTGCTCAAGGGTTTGTCCTGTAAAATCTAGCCACCTTTGATTGACATGAACGCATTCACCCTGAGTATTCGCTATCCACACCAATTGAGGTATGGCATCAGATAAGTAACGGTATGATTGTTCACTTTGGCGCAATGCCTCTTCAGTTTGTTTGTGTTGGGTTAAATCCAGAACAAAGCAGACACTATAGCCATTTTTTTCACCTTCTATCAAGGCAATTGCTAATAGCACTGGTATACGAGAACCATTTTTGTGAAAATACTGTTTTTCAAAGGGAGTGCAAATTCCCAAAGTTTGTAGTTCTTGAATTTTTTGTTTGTCTAGATTTTTGTATTCTAAAGGTGTCATCATATCCCAACGAATACTGCCATTTGCAAATTCTTCACGGGTGTAGCCCAATATTTTCAGAAAGGCATCATTAGCTTCATAAATTTGCCCACCGATGTCACCAAAATAGATACCAACTATATTAGATTCGACAATTCTGCGGAATTGGGCTTCACTTTGCCGCAACCGCTCCTCTGCTTGTTTTTTTTCAGTGACATCTCGCCAAGAAACCACACAGCCATCTTTCATTTTGGCAATACGAAAATCAAAATATCTAGCTAATTGCTTCTGGCTATGACTGTATATAAATTGTTGGGATTCTTTCATTACAGGATTGCCTGTTTCTATAACTCGGCAATATTCATTAAATATACCGCTAGTTCGATAAGCAGGGAGTATTTCACACAGTCTTTTATCTATTATTTCTTCTTTTGTGAGTCTGTGACATTCACAAGCTGCTGCATTTACATAATCAATGCGGAAATCAATTATTTCACCGTTTTGGTTGCGAATGGCCGAATAAATGCCAAAGCAATCGAGCATATTTTCTACAGAAGTACGAAAACGCTCCTCACTGCGTTGTAATTCCTGACTTAAATTAACGTTTTTAATAGCTGAATTGACGGTTGAACATAAGAGTTCTGCTGTTGTTTTACCTTTGACTAAATAATCTTGAACACCACTTTTTATAGCTTGCACAGCAACCGCTTCATTGCCATACCCTGTTAACATAATTACTGCTGGTATATTGCCATGAGTTTGCTGTTTTAATTCCGTGATAAATTCTAATCCATTTAAGTCGGGTAACACAAAATCTAATAAAATTCCATCAGGTTGAAACTGCCGACATAAAGCTAATGCTTCCTGTCCCAATTCTTCTTCAAAAATTGTGTAGATATATTCCTGATCCTGCTGGAGATAACGACGATAAACTTGGCGATCTTCAGGGGAATCATCAACAATTAAAACAGTTCGTGGTTGCACCATAGTTATTAGTTAAAAGTCTCAGGAAGAATGACAATATCTAGCCAATAGGTTAAAAAAACTTGAATAGTTTTGATTAGTCTTTTGATATCTATAGGTTTCAAGATATAACTAGCAACTGAGTATTGGTAACATATATCAATATCCTTGGGATTAGAAGAAGTGGTGAATATAACGACAGGAATTTTTTTTAAATTTTCATCCTGTTTAATTTGTTGTAAAACTTCTCTACCATCAGTTCCTGGTAAATTCAGATCCAGTAAAATAATTGCTGGATGGGGATAAGTTTGGATGTCACCATATATGCCATTATGATATAGGTAATCGAGGGCAGTAAATTACTAATGAGATGATTACTAATGATATTGTTCTGATTTATTTGATTCATAATTTATGATTATACTTACTGATAATTATGGAAAATCAATGTATAAATTATCTACACACAAAGGACGTAATAAAATACATTGGTAGAGAATTTAGAAATTTATTTTTTTACACAATTTTTTACAATCTTTGTTTATGGAAAATCTATTGAATCATATTAATATTATACCGAATCAAGGCAAAAATTTTGTGTTTTTGGAGCAGGGTTTAAATCTCCGTACAATAAGCCTCCTGCCTTCTGCCTCCTGCCCCCTGCCTTCGTTAAGTTGCTCCATTTTCAAAGGTAATACTTTCAGATTTGTATGCTGGTGGCTCAACATGAATTAAAATTCTCACTGGACTAAAGCGTTGTTGTAGTTGACTTTCTACTTCTTCGGTAATATTATGAGCAGTTTCTACATCTGGTGCATCTACTATTAAGTGCATTTCTATAAAAACTTGACGACCCAAAACACCACGAGAAGCGATATCATGGCAATTAATTACTCCAGGAACAGAAATTGCGATCGCATGAATAGCTTCAGGTGCGATCGCTATCTGATCCACCAACCAAGGTAAATTCTCTTTTAAAACTGACCATCCACTCCAAAATACTAACAAAGCTACGGGAAAAGCTAACACCACATCTAACCATTGAAAATTTAACCACCAAATTCCTATTAACCCCCCCAACACAGAAATAGTCACCCACACATCACTCATGGTATGTGTAGCATCAGCAATTAAAATTGAACTACCTACCCGCCTACCAACATTACGTTCATAGAACGCCACAAATATATTTACTCCTAATACAATTAGCAATAACCACAACTCAGAACCCGATATTTTCACAGTTGAACCACCTTTAATAATTCTCTCAATAGCTCCTTGGAGAATTTCAAAACAAGCTATACCTAAAAACGCCGCTATTCCTAAAGCTCCCACAGCTTCAAATTTATGATGTCCGTAGGGATGCTCTCGATCTGGACGGGGGGAAGAAAATTTACTAGCAACTAATCCTAAAACATTATTGGCGCTATCTGTCACACTATGCAATGCGTCAGCCAACAAACTCAGAGAACCTGTTGAGTACCCCACAAATGCTTTGAGTCCCATTACGAATAAATTGAGGAGCAGAGTAATAATTAAAACTTTTTTAACTTCCGCACGGTTATCGTAAGTCATAGCACATTGATCATATCACGATCTATAATTTCTACTTTAAGACCTAAAGCAAAAATAAACACAAATAAAATGTATCAAAGTCTTACGCAGTAACGAATATTCTTCTCCATAAACTCTCAATTTTTCGCCCAATTATTGAGATTAATTTTAAATAAAGTCAGCTAAAATCCCATACCCATAAAAAAATTGTCAATTGTCAATTGTCAATTTTCAATTGATAATATATGTAATTACTAAGAAGTTTTAATCAAAAAGCCCTATGTCTTCTACCCCTTTAACATTAAATCTAGGAGATGGTTCTATATCTTTTAGTTTCTCACCCGCAGCAGCAAGAGAATTAAAAGCAGCAATAGATCAATTAATGCTCAGTCTCAAAGCTGTTGCAGCTAAACCTACACCTGGTAGTAAAGTTACTCCCCAACCTCCTTTAGAGTATCGCTACACAGGAGAGGTATTTTTAGAAGTTTTTTGTAATCCCAATATCTGGCCTACTCCCTTTGCAGCAAAAGTGCTGTTAACAGTTCGTAATGTTGGTATTCGCTTAACCACAGAAGCTGAACTCACTCGCATGATTGAGGATATTAACCAGTATTTAGAACAGGTGGGATAGGTGATTGGGGACTGGGGACTGGGGACTGGGGAC
>NZ_JAQMTI010000181.1:0-2024 GCF_028329225.1 Sphaerospermopsis kisseleviana CS-549
TATCTTCAAGCTTGTATGTGTCAACAAATTAGTTATGTTCATTGGATGGAAGATATCATGAGATGTTGACATTTTCACCCTTAATAGGACTACTATAACTGAATATGTAAACTTTTGTAACGACATTCAACATTTCTGATATCTACCCCCAAAGATAATATCAACAAATACTGTGCGCTGCTGATGTAATCATAGGCATTTGCTAAATAATCACAAGCAATATAGGAATTTTGGTACATTGGTTTTTGACTGAGTTTTAAATACTCATTTAACAGTTTTTGTTGACACCCCAATTCAGCAATATCAAGAAGTTTATTGATATCCCTGTCTAAAGCAGCTTCTTGTCTGTTGGTGATTAAATGTAAAGTACCCTGTTGATAAATATTATACAACCATTGTTTCCAAGGTGTATTCAGATATTGGGGGTTCTGGCTTGTCCAGATTTCCTGGAATTTATTGAGCGTTGGTGGTTCTAGCATATCTCAGTACAATTCTTAGAGGAAAAATCAAATACAGTAAAATCCCTGATAACTAGATAAAGTTTACTCATTAGCTATTAATTCATCCCATATTTGGTTAACTTTGGCGTTAATGGCATCCATTGTGATGGATTCACCTTCATTATTCAAACGTTGACAGGCTTCGTAAAAAAGAATCATTTGCTCGACCTGTGCGCCCTCGGTTCTACCTTGACGCTCGGCTATTAGTGACAAAATTTCTCTAATGTCCCTATCAAGTTTGTAATTAACACGGTCGGTTAATCGGTTTCTTCTTGGTCTTCCCACAATGGCTATTGTTATACTTACGCCTTTATTAAAGCAAAATACATCAGCTATTTTTTATTGTACATTTTTTTACGTATTTTATCTGTATAAAAACCATAAAATTAGAGATAATAGTTATAACAAAGGCGACCGCCCTCCCGCCAAGAAGTTGCAATCGCCCAAACCTCATACAAAGGTTAATTAGATCATGACACAAATAGAGAAAACCAACCCAGACCAAAGTTACTGTACCCGTTCTAGTGATGGTGTCAGTGGCATGAGTGTAACAGCTTTAGCTCAGTTTTGTGGGGTAGATAAATCTACTATTACCAAATTTCTAAACCAAATAAGTAATTCTGACCCGTTGGCGAACGATCTTCAAACTGCGCTGAAACCCTATGCTGGTAATGACTGGAGGCTGTTGACGAATGAAAGATCCGGTCAAGTTTTTATTATTGACGAAGTTTGTCATGCAGTCCTGGAATATTACGCACTGGAAGCAAGAAAGTATAAAGGTAAACAAATAGCAGTTAATAATTATCGCATGATTGCCAAGGCTGGGCTAAGGGTCTATATCTGGTCACAAACCGGGTATGCCCCAATCAATACGGGTTCTCACGTCTTGATTAACAAGGAAGAACTGGCCACTATGATTTCCACTATTCTTCAAGAGCAACTGCAATTAATTTTTGATATCAAACCCAAACGCCCCTGGACTCTGCCAGCTTCCACACCACCAGAACAAGTACCAAATGATTATGTACAGTTAGAAGACGGTTCTTGGCTTTCTCCTGAAGGTTATGAATCAATTTTAAAGCAGGGTAGACGGTCTTTGCCTTGGGACTTGCGACGTGATGGTTTTAATTAAACGGTGAACACTGGGGATTTGGGGATTCTTGGGGGAAACTTTAAAGATAGTTGAACTTTATTAACAACACACACCGTAGGCGATCGCCATAAGAAAACCCAATTCACAAAATTCTTAGAGGAAAACCCTAACAATCATCGCCGCCGCACCAAAAAGGGTAAATTGTACGCTAAGGCTAGAATGTAGATATCACAAGGGTTTCTAGACCATCTTGCAGGAAATTACACATATCTCGGCTTGGGTATGATGTTCAATATGCGATCACCTTAGCAATTTTTAGGGGAAACCTGAAAAGAAACTTTTAAAAACTGCTGGGTAAAATGCTCATAATAACTATCACTATACAAAATATGACAATAAAAACTGCTAGAAAAATTATAAAATCTCTTTGA
>NZ_JAQMTI010000182.1:0-2635 GCF_028329225.1 Sphaerospermopsis kisseleviana CS-549
AGGTATGAAGAGGCGATCGCATCCTACGACAAAGCACTGGAATTTAAACCTGATAAACATGAAGCTTGGTACAACCGGGGTATTTCCCTACGGAATTTAGGAAGGTATGAAGAGGCGATCGCATCCTACGACAAAGCACTGGAATTTAAACCTGATAAACATGAAGCTTGGTACAACAAAGCTTGTAGTTATGCTCTACAAGGTAATATTAATCAAGCAATTGCAAATCTGCAAACAGCAATTAATTTGCATCCTGAGACAGTTAAGGAATGGGTAAAAACTGACTCAGATTTTGATGCTATTCGGGAGGATGTACGTTTTCAATCTTTATAAATCAAAGGTTGGAGGCTCATAAGAAAGACAGTAGGTGCAAGGTTATAGCGTCTTGAGTCTGAAAACCGTATGGCTGATGCTCACGGCAAAACTTTGCACTTTTGTAGGTAGCCAGAGATGAAAAAATGTTTTTAACTCTCCTCTTGACTCCTGTACGGGCGTTCGCGAAGCGTGCTGGAAGCATCAGCATTCGGAAAATATGCTTGGACAAAAATTTATAATTAGTCGCCCTAATGCTTCGCCCCTACCACTTCTGACTCCTGACTCCTAGCCCTAACGAAAGGACTTTTTCAGCAAGCCCGAATTAAAAATTAAAACTTTTGCTTTGGTGAAAGACACCCAAAGGTGTGAATTTAGTGTTCTCCTGTTTTTTCAATTGTTTCAATAACTGCTAAACCTATACCAGAAGCTGCAATTAACAGGACTGCTGAGATCAGATAGGCACTGGTCAGCATTCGGAGGGCTTCGTCAAAAAAAATGTAGGTGGTCATCTGTTCACCTTCTGAACTTTAAGCGGCTACTAGTGTTATTTAGTGTAATTTCTTTCTTCACACCCTGATAAGTCAATTTCGGTGATTAACTCCTAGCAATACCATCTTAACAAAACTTTAGCTATTTCAAAACCCCATGACAAAATTTTCTAGCTAAAGATTTGAGGAAATTAACCCAGATTTAGTAAAAACCTATATGACAAGGGAATAGGGAACAGGGAATAGGGAATAGGGAATAGGTTTTTGGATATTTTACTTTTCGTTACATAGTTCGGTTTTTTCTGTTTACCTACTTACAAACAAGCTTGAACTGTAGAAATTACTGATTTTGATAATGATAGTAATTCATAACCTCCTTCTAAACCAAATAAGATTTTTCTAGTTACGCCTAAACAATATTGAGTAAATAAACCAAAATCTTCGGGTTGCAAAGAGATACTTGCTAAAGGATCGGCTTCTAGGGCATCATAACCAGCACTAACAATCAATAAATCTGCATGAAAGTTGTTTAAAAACGGTAGTATTTTGTATTGCCACAAAGGTTGATAGACGCTGATATCACTGCCAGGGGGTAGAGGTAAATTTAAAACATTTTTGTAAAAGCCTTGTTCGGAAGCTCTTCCCGTACCAGGGTAAGCTGGGTATTGATGTAAAGAACAATAGGCAATTTCTGGGTAACTTTCTACTATGGCTTGAGTACCATTTCCGTGATGTACATCCCAGTCTAAGATGGCGACACGGTTAATACCTGGTTGTTGTAAGGCATATAAAGCGGCGATCGCTGCATTAGAAAATAAGCAAAACCCCATTCCTGTATCACTTTCGGCATGGTGTCCAGGGGGACGTGCTAACACAAAGGCGGGATTTTCTCTACTTAAAACCTCATTCACCCCATCTAACCAAGCACTTACAGCTAATAAAGCTACATCATAACTGCGGGGGGAAACTGGGGTATCTCCATCTAAATAACCACCACCAGTAGTTGCAATATGTTTCAGTTTTTCAATGTATGTTGCAGTGTGGGCGGTTTCTATCCAAGACATTAACTCCTGTTTAACTGGTGTGGGGGTTAACCAGTGGATTTTTTGGGCAAAGTCAGCAGTTTTTAGAGCCGTGACAACAGCACTTAAACGTTCTGGTTTTTCTGGGTGGTAGCGTCCGGTTTGGTGTTCGAGAAATTCATCGGAATAAATAATTGGTAGCATGGGCGGGAATAGCAAAATACTGAATGTAATTCTAGCCTGACTGTTCCTTGCTGTAACCAGTTATGATTTTTTCTGTACTTCAATCTAATGTTAACAAGCGAGGAATTGTTTCTAATTTAGCTTTAAGTTCTCCTTCTTCTCTGCCTTCTTCTCTACCTTCTTCTAACGCTTCTTGATCAAATCGTGTTTGTTTTAAATCACTTAATTCAAACATAGCTTCAATTTCTTCCCTGTTCATTCTTGGAAACTTTTAAAGTAAGTAGGGTTTGCTGATAGCGTAGCGTGGCGTTAGCCATATAAATCCGAAAAATTTACAGGTAAAGGGTTTTAGCTATTTTGACTTGTACTGAGCGACTTGTACTGAGCGCAGTCGAAGTAAGCCGAAGTGCTTTCAAAAAGTGCCAGCTTTTATGAGGTGGCAAGTGAAAAACCCTGCACTTACAGCAGTTTTCATGTCTTTAGACGACAGTAAGGGCGAAGCATTCGGACAATTAATTATCGGTTTTTACCTAAGACTATCATCCGAATGCTGATGCTTCCAGCACGCTTCGCGAACGCCCCTACATTGTTGACGCGAAACCTAAATCAAAATGTGGTTTATTTACC
>NZ_JAQMTI010000183.1:0-5173 GCF_028329225.1 Sphaerospermopsis kisseleviana CS-549
CCTGCCTCCTGCCTCCTAACTCTGATGATGTTAAAAGTTTCAAAAGTTAAACTGGGAAATTGTCAGAAATTAGGTATTCTATTGCTGAAAGTCAGCTATGTGATGATGAACCCATGAACAAGAAGGTTGAAATTTTACCCGATCTCCCAGCTTTGGTAGCACGGGCGAGGGATTTGATTCTGTCCAAATTGGCCACTGCCATTCAAGAACGGGGACAATTTACTATTGCTTTGTCTGGTGGCAGCACACCTAAGCCTTTGTATGAAGCTTTAGCCTCTTCAAACTTGCTTTGGGATAAAATTCATGTGTTCTGGGGAGATGAACGTTATGTACCACCAGATCACCCCGATAGCAATGAACTTATGGCGCGTCGTGCATGGTTAGATCGGGTTGCTATACCCGCCGCTAATATTCACGCCATACCCACTTTATCAGCTAATCCAGCGGTAGATGCAGCTAAGTATGAACAGCATCTGCAAGAATTTTTCCATGCAGCACCGGGAAACTTTCCCCCATTGGATGTAGTTTTACTGGGAATGGGTGATGATGCCCACACTGCATCTTTGTTTCCTCATACAGAAGCTCTTAATGTACGCGATCGCTTGATTACTGTAGGTAACAAAGATGGTAATCCTCGCATCACTTTTACCTACCCATTCATCAACGCTGCACGGAGTGTAATTTTTTTGGCTGCTGGTGCTAATAAAAGACCTGCTTTAGCTCAAGTCTTCGCACCTACCGCTGATGATTTTACTTATCCATCTCGCTTGATTAAACCTCAAGGAGAATTGCTATGGCTGCTAGATGAAGCAGCAGGTTTAGAACTCAAACCCTAAATTAGTGAACAGGGAACAGGGAACAGGGAATAGGGAATAGGAAACATCAATTGCCTTTTGCCTTTTGCCTTTTGCTTTGTGCCACTGACAACTGATAACTGATAACTACTTGCTAGTAATATATTTTACAACTAACTTGATTAAGGCTTAAATCCATGATCGTCTGCCCAAATTGCAATCATCCCAATCCAGACGGCGCTGTTCAGTGTGAAGCTTGTTATACGCCGTTACCAGCGACTACAAACTGTCCCAGTTGTGGGGCAACTGTACAAGCAGATGCTGCTTTTTGCGGTCAGTGTGGCTATAACCTACACTCCGCTCCTGTTGTAGCAGAACCAACTGTAGTAAGTGCAACCATCGATCCTAATATTCCTGTGGAAGTACCACCTTTGGTTACTCCTGACCCCATGTTAGAACTTTTACAAGCTAATCCTTTAGGACTCGATACTTATACTCATCCTCCTGTTGCTTCTACTCTACCACCAACAGTCGTGGCAGCAGTTCCACAAGCCGCACCGGCACCGGCACCCGCACCAGTTCCACCTCCAGCCGCAGTAGCCCCACCCGTACCCACACCAGCACCCGTACCAGTTCCACCTCCAGCACCAGTTCCAGAAGCGGTAGTTCCACCAGCACCTGTGCCAGCACCTGTGCCAGCACCTGTGCCAGCACCTGTGCCAGTTGTAGTTCCAGTTCCAGTTCCAGTTCCAGTTCCAGTTCCAGAAGCGGTAGTTCCACCAGCCCCAGTACCCGAACCACAACCAGAAGCACCAGCACCAGCACCCGCACCCGCAGTAGCAGTATCTAAAACTCAATTACAACAAGTGGTGGCGCGGCTATTCCATGTCCAAAGTAACCAAGAAATTGAATTACTGCAAAATGTGTCTGTAATTCATATTGGTAAACCCAATGATCGCATTCCTCCAGATATTGATGTAGCAGGATTTCCTAATTCAGAAATTGTCTCACGGATTCATGCAGATATTCGTGTTGAGGGAGATGCACATTATATAGAAGATGTGGGTAGTTCTAACGGCACTTATATTAATAATTTGCCGTTATTACCAGGAAATAGACACCGCTTACGTCCAGGCGATCGCATCAGTTTGGGTAAGGGAGATTTGGTAACTTTCTTATTTCAACTCTCTTAGAGAATAATTCGTAATTGATAATTCGTAATTCGTAATTAATAATTAGTAATTAGTAATTAGTAGTTATAAATTACGAGTTACGGATTATTAGTAGGAATATTACATAATGAGAGAACCAAAAAATTTTTCATCTTTGCTCACTCAAGAAGCACCCCCAGAAGTTGAACGTATGGGGTTAAGTTGGCTTGTAGGAGCAGCGATCGCCACTGCTGTTTTGTGGCAATTCCCAGCAGGTGATTATATTTTATACCCATTTACCATCTTGGCAACTTGGTTTCATGAAATGGGACATGGTTTGATGGCTCTGATCTTGGGGGGAAATTTTCATAAATTACAGATTTTTAATAATGGTTCTGGTGTGGCTACTTATTCTATGCGCTCTACTTTGGCTCCCCTTGGTCCTGCTTTGGTTGCGGCCGCAGGTCCGATGGGTCCACCTATTGCCGGTGCAGCATTAATTCTTGCTTCCCGCAGTTTTAAAGCCGCCTCCCTCAGTTTGAAAATATTAGGGGGGTTTTTGTTATTTTCTGCCTTGGTTTGGGTGCGTTCTTTGTTTGGGTTGATAGCAGTACCCTTACTAGGTTTAATTATTTTGGCAGTAGCTTTGCAAACTCCCCGCTGGGTACAGGGTTTTGCTATTCAGTTTTTGGGTGTGCAAGCTTGTGTGAGTACCTACCATCAATTAAATTATCTATTTAGTTATAGTGCAGGATCTTTAGGGCTTTCCGATACAGCACAAATGCAAAGATATTTACTGTTACCTTATTGGTTTTGGGGTGCTTTGATGGCTGTGGCTTCTGTGGTGATTTTAGTGCAAAGTCTGCGAGTTGCCTATCGTTTAAATTAGGTAAATTAGGGTTTGCCAAAAAAGTTACAGCACATTCCATCTACATGAGGTACACGATGAGCAGGCAAGACTTGTACTGAGCGAAGTCGAAGTGCGAAGTCGAACTACGGTTAGTGAGCTTGTACTGAGCGACTTGTACTGAGCGTAGTCGAAGTAAGTCGAAGTGCGAAGTCGAACTACGGTTAGTGAGCTTGTACTGAGCGAAGTCGAAGTGCGAAGTCGAAGTGCGGAGTCGAACTATGTCAAAGTATGCCTGCACTACAAGCCATAATTTCTTTTCTGGAGAAGTCTAATGAATAAAGAAGCAATCAAAGATCATCAAGATTTGGGGATTTACAAAATTGCCTTTTTTCTCCTCTTGAGTGAAAACAAAAATGTCTGTATTCCTTCCCTGTTCCTTATTCCCCGAAATTGAGAAAAAACTCACAACCTAAATTTTCTAAAGTTGGTACAATTAAAGCCCGATCTAAAAATTCATTCCGCCATTCACAGGAAGTTTCGGCAATCAGTAAACAGCCATGACAAGCAGCACCATGTAAAAATCTTTCTTCTTGCAGGTTATCTGGTTGATGTTGAGAACATACAGGATCATTAGAACATAATTTACCTGTTTCTAAGGCAATTTTTAAATGGTATTCAATGTTATTACCTACCTCTACTAAACCCCCTAATGTCCCTTCAGAACCAGGCGAACCTGTATATAAAAGGATGCCATATCCTGTGTCTGGATTAGCATAAATTCTTTCTCTGATGGCACTGGCAGCATAACCACATTCTAAGGAAACGGTGGTAATTAATAGATGTGATAAGGAATGCAGCATTATATAGGGTAAGCCAGGAAATTTAACTTGATCTTCGGAGATATTTTTACTGAGACACCATTGTTTTAAACCGCTTACTAATTTTCTCCCTCTGGCTTTTACTACTTCTTTTTCTTGCCATTCTTCAATTACTTGTTTATGAAAGCCAATAAATACTCCTTCGCCTTTATTTTCAATGGCTGGTATCCATTTAGTTTCCAAATCTAATGCTGCACGCTGTACATTAATGGTTAAGTTTTTATCTATTTCTCCTTCAATATCTGGTAGAGAAGCTTCAAACCGAGTAAACCCTATTTGGGCAATAACTTCTCTTAACCGATGGACTAATACTACTCTTTCTATATAAGGTAATAATTCACTGGGAAAATGATCTAATTTGCGGTTAGTTGCATAAAAATCATCATGCTCTTTACCTGTAGTTTCTTCACAATTTAATAAAGCTTCTAATTCTACTTGTTTAATGGTTTTACTTTCACTGCTTTGTTTATTATTACGACGTTGAATTTCTGCCCAAATAGCATCTACATCTAATGTTATTAAGTCAGCATATTTAGGATTTTTTTTCTGAATTAATAAAAATCCTCTGAGATCATTAATCTCTTCTAAATATTGCAAATCTTCATAATGACAGTCTATGGTTTTCTTTAAATGTTCATTGAGATCGGGGATGGAAATGACGCTTAATGTTTGGGCAAAATAGGCATTACTGGCGGATCTAACTAATAGCCGGTTGTATTCTCGCTCCTTAGTTTTAACTATATTGCCTGTTTTATCTATTACACAACTGTAACAATCATTTTGTTTACCTTGATAACCCAACCAAGGGCGATCGCCTTGACATGGTCCTAAAACTCTGGACTTGGGCAGTTTGGCTTGAGACAGGGGACGACGCGCACCTTTACAAACTTCGCACCGGACAAAGATTTCTTCAAAGTCGTTACCAGAACCACCTTCATCTAACCATAGTTGATGTTTACATTTGGTATTAAAATCATTGTGGGCGAAGGCGTACCAGTTAATATCGCTGATGTGTCCATTAGCACAACCTTGGACAAAGCGGATAGGAACGGCGTTAACTGACTTACCATCAAATTTTAAGCCTGATTGAACTTCTCGCCAAGTGACTAGGGGACGGGTACGGTAGTCTTTGCCGTGAAAGCGGACTGTTTTTTCTACTTGGGCGACAAACCAGGTGGGGAAAATAAACACACCAACATTAGCATCTGGGGCATAGGAGTCAGGGTTATCCCTGGGAGGACTGTATAAATTAACGGGTTCTTGCAGTTCGAGAATTTCCTGAACTTTATTTTTTAAGCGGTCTTCGCGGATGTATTGTTTTTCACCTTTCCAGAAGGATAAACCGCCGATAATAACGGAGTGTTCTGGTAAGTCAACCATTGAACCTGGTCCGTAGGTGTTAAGAAGTTGACTTTGGCGTATTTCTGCTAGGGGGGTTAGTCTTTTTTTGTGTTTGGGCATGGGTTGGTGACTGGTGACTGGGGACTGGGGACTGGGGAC
>NZ_JAQMTI010000184.1:0-2722 GCF_028329225.1 Sphaerospermopsis kisseleviana CS-549
GCACATCCTCAACCATCGGATGTATTTTTATTAATAGAAGTTGCAGATAGTAGTTTTGAATATGATCGAGATATCAAAATTCCCCTTTATGCAGCTAATGGTATTGTAGAAGTTTGGTTAGTTGATATCATCGAAAAAAAAATCATCGTTTATCGTCAGCTTACAGAAAATGGATATAGTCAAATCACAACCTTTCAACGTGGTGAAATTCTAGATATCCTCGCATTTCCTGAAATTAAAATTACCGTTGATAGCATTTTAGGAACAAAATAATTATAGAAACAAATTATAGAAACAAATTATAGAAATAATTAACCAATATCATCAACAAAGAGAGTGAACTATGTCTACGAAATTATTCACCAGACGTTTCACAGTTACAGAATATCATCAAATGAATGCAGCAGGAATTTTAACAGAAGATGATAGAGTAGAATTAATTAACGGAGAAATAATTGAAATGTCACCAATAGGAAGAAAACACGCATCTTGTGTCAATCGTTTAAACTCTCTTTTTTCACAGTTACTAGGTAAAAAAGTAATTGTTGCTGTACAAAACCCCATAACTTTAGATAATTTTTCCGAACCGCAACCAGACATAGCATTACTTAAACCCCGTGCAGATTTTTATGAATCTGCACATCCTCAACCATCGGATGTGTTATTATTAATAGAAGTTGCAGATAGTAGTTTTGAATATGATCGAGATATCAAAATTCCCCTTTATGCAGCTAATGGTATTGTAGAAGTTTGGTTAGTTGATATCATCGAACAAAAAATCATTGTTTATCGTCAACCTTCAGAAAATGGATATAGTGAAATCAACACCGTTCAACGTGGTGAAATTTTAGATATCTTCGCATTTCCAGAAATTCAAATTACCGTTGATAGCATTTTATGATAGAATCAATTACCAATTACCAATTATCAATTATCAATTATTAATCATATCTATCCTTTTTCAATTTAATCACCAGCATCACATTATCATGATGCTGACCACCAATAATATCTTTGAGGTGAATTTTTCCATCAATATATTGTAAATGAATCCGCCACCCTGATATTTTATTAATATCTGCACGGTAAATAGCTTGTTTAATACCCGCTACCTTGTGTAATCTGGTTTTAGGAAAATTTCTAGTTCGGTGACATTCATTATCTTCTAACTCAGCTAAAGCTTCCAGAAAATCAATTTTCAGATATTCTGGAAGAATTTTCATTGCTTCATGAATGACACCATATTCATCTAACAGAGGTTTAATTTGTGCCATTAACAACACTGAATTTCTAAAGCTGGGTTTTCTTCTACCGTGAAATCTTGATAAATCATTTCTGCAACTGCATTATAAGCTTGTTGTGCATTTTCTTGATTAACTAATCTAAATAAAGTGATTAAAATACAACCAAAAATTGGATCATCATCAATAGTTAAAATTATTCTTTGTTGATCGTTAATTTTGAGACAATATATAGTAGAATCATAGTCATGATTTAGTTTAATGTTTCTGAGTTGTTCACTATGTTCATAAAAAGAATTATTAATTAAATTATTTTCAGATGATAACAATTCAAAATTTCGATTCATTTCCTTAATAATTCTAAACTTCTCTGTATCTGTAAACTTTTCTAAATCTTTTTCAAAATCCTTAGTAGATTCAATGAGTATATCCATTTATTGAACTCCTGAGTCGAAATGACTGGGTTACTTTAAATTTACCCTAATTCCAGAAAATTGAAGATAGCAATAATTGTGATCATTATAAATTTTTGTAGAGACGTTCCATAAAACGCCTCTGCTTTTATTAACAGGAAAAATTACTTACCGCCATAAAAAAAGGCAATTTCTTTTTCTTTTAAAGGAGCAAAACCAGCATCAACCAGCTTTGCGTCTAACTCAGCTTGGGGAATATGCTTTGCACCAATGCGGACGATCCGAGAACGCATAGTATTAGATACACCACTGCGTTGTCTACCAGCTTCTAAGCCCATGACTTGATTATACAGTTCCAACTTAGCAGCAGGAATAGGAGAACCGTCAAAATCAATTCCTTGTGCGATCGCCACATCAACAGCATCAGCACCTGTAGTAGCTTGATTTTTTACATTAGTTTCAGTCGTCATGGCTATTAAATTCTCAAAGTTATTAGGTATATATTACCAGGTCATTGGGCATTGGGTTATTAATCTTCCCCAGTCACCAGTCCCCAGTCCCCTACACTTGCCACTTTGGGAAATTTTAGTTTAATCTCGAACCAGCGGTATAGCTATTTTTAGGTGATGCTATGTCTGATGCCCACACTCCTCGTAACAAAGACCGCAGCCTCGAACAAGCTCTAACTAACAAAATTATCGACGATTACTTCGAGAATTCTGAAAGTTGGCTGAGAGCAATTTTGCGGATGTGTATTTTCTCCCTCTCTAAAATCAATGGAGAATCCGTTTTTATCGTCGAATGTCCGAATCAAGCCGTAGCAAAGCGCCTGAGTCGTAAAACTTACCCATTTCGAGGAATGGTATATTTTTTAACTGATAATTTTGATGACCGCGATCGCACGTTATTTTGTTATAAAGACGAACGGAAGGGAAATTGGCGATGTTTTGATACTAGCACCAATACTTGGCAATCTTTAAGCAGTCTGCAATCATCTACTACTCCAATGGAATAGGGACTGGTGACTGGGGACTGGTGACTGGGGACTGGGGACTGGTGACTGGGGAC